>CAIKRN010000034.1 GCA_903829855.1 uncultured Opitutia bacterium | reverse complement strand
GTGTTGTGGACAAACGTGCGCAGGTCCGCCACGGCCCGGCCGGTGACGAAATCATGCTCGTGGTTCATGGTCTCAGCGCGGGCATTCTTGACGTCGACGTTCTTGAGGCCGAGGCGCGTAGCGATGTCCTGGACGACGGTGATCTTCTTGCCCACGGAGTCGACGAGGGTGAAGCGGGCCTTGGGGTACAGGACGGCCATGATGAGTCCGGGGAAGCCGCCGCCGGTGCCCACGTCCATGACGCGGCAACCATCCATGAGCTTGAGAAATTTCACCGGGGCGATCGAGGGTGCGTAGTGGTGGCGCTCGAGGTTCTCGATGTCCTTCCGCGAGACCAGGTTGATCTTCTCATTCCATTCGCGGTGGAGTGCGGCCATGGCGGTCAGCTGTTCCCACTGGGCGGGCGTGACTTCCGGGAAGAGAGGGACGAGGGACTGCATTGCGAGGCCGTGAGCGTGGGGTTCATCGGGCATGAGGCAAGGACGCCTTTGGCCTTCAAACCTTCCGCCATCCCGCCTAGAACAGGGCATGCGCCTCCTCCTGCCCCTGATGTTCGCCGCGGCCCTGTGCTCTGCTCAGGCCGTCGATGTCGCCTTACCTGAAGTCGTCCAAACGCTTCAAGTGAAGTGGCCTAAGAATCACACGGTCCACATCGTCTGCCACGGCCACAGCGTCCCCGCCGGATATTTCAAGACGCCCATCGTGCAGTCCGATCAGGCGTATCCCGCAAAACTTCAGACCGGCCTGCGTCAGCGTTTCCCGCACGCGGTGCTCAATGTGATTGTGACCGCGATTGGCGGTGAGCATTCCGTCGCGGGCGCGGCCCGCTTCGAGCGCGATGTGCTCGCCCTGCGCCCGACCGTGGTGACGATTGATTATTCCCTCAATGACCGTGGGGTTGGCCTCGAGAAAGCCAAAGCGGCTTGGACGCAGATGATCGTGGCCGCGAAGGCCGCCGGCATCCGCGTCGTGCTGCTCACGCCCACGCCGGATCAGCGGGCCAAGCTTGATGACCCACAGGACCCGCTCAACCAGCATGCCGAGCAGGTGAGGGCGCTGGCCAAGGAGCACCAGGTGCTGCTCGTCGACAGCCTCGCGCTCTTCCAGGCCAAGATCAAGGCCGGCACGCCCCTGCCTGCGCTCATGTCGCAGGGCAACCACCCCAACGAAGCTGGCCACGAACTCGTCGCCGCGGCCCTCTTGGCCCTCTTCCGCCCGTAATTTGCTGTTTCCTTCCGCCGTCACTTCTCCAAACCTAACCGCCTCATGTTCCACCACATCGTCTTCTTCTACCTCAAAAAGGACATCACTGCCGCCCAGCGCGCGGAATTCGAAACCAAGCTCCGCGGCTTGCTCGCCATCAAGACCATCCACAGCGGCTACGTCGGCATCCCGAGCACGCACGCTGTCCGCCCGATCATCGACACCTCGTATGACTTCGCTGAGTTCTTCGTCTTCAAGAGCCACGCTGATCATGACGCGTACCAGATCGACCAGATCCACCAGGACTTCATCAAGGACTGCAAGAACTACTGGGACTCCGTCAAAATCTACGACTTCGAATAAGTCATCCCTGACTCCCTTCATCAGGCGCCGCACCCGGCGCCTTTTTTGCGCCTGCCTTGAGGGTGGGGCAGCACCGCGTGCTGCCCTAGTCTGCCTCCAGGTAGGGGCGCCACTGCGTGGCGTCCGTGGGCGTACTGAACCCGCAAGATCGGATGACTCGCCCGGCTCTCTGATACTCTCCTTACGAACGGTCGCGACACCGTCGCGCCCCTACCTTCTACATTTGCTTCGCAGCCGTTCCCTTTGAGTGCCGCTCCCAACCGCCAACCGCTTACCGCTTCTACCTTCAACAGGTAGGGGCAGCACGCGGTGCTGCCCCTACCTTCGATGCAGCGGATGCGATGTCATCGCATCCTGCCCTCATTCCAGGATGAGCAAGACGGCTGAAGCCGGAGGCAGGGTGATGGTGGTGTTGCCGGCGGAGAGGGTGAGGGCTTC
>CAIKRN010000033.1 GCA_903829855.1 uncultured Opitutia bacterium | reverse complement strand
TCGAAGAGCGTGTAGAGTTTCTCGCGCTCGTTGAAGGTGTACATAAACACCGTCCACGCGCCGGTATCCATCGCGTAGACGCCGATGCCGAGGAGGTGGGACGAGATGCGGGCCATCTCGCAGGTGAGCACGCGGATCGCTTCGCAGCGCGCGGGCAGCTTGAGGCCGGCGAGCTTCTCGACGGCGATGGCGTAGGCGACGTTGTTGGCGAGCGGGGCGAGGTAGTCCAGGCGGTCCGTGTACGGGACGAACTGGTTATACGTCATGTTCTCGGCGATCTTCTCGTCGCCGCGGTGCAGGTAGCCGATGACCGGGTCGCACTTCACGACCTTGTCGCCGTCGAGCTCGAGGCTCAGGCGGAGCACGCCGTGCGTGGCCGGGTGGGACGGACCCATGTTGAGGGTCATGTTCTCTCCGCGCAGTTCTTCCGAACGGGCGGCGACGTCGCCGATGGAGATTTCCTTGGTGATCTTCACGTTAAATCAGGCTTTGGGTTTTTCCTCGGTCCAGGACTGGTCGAGCGCGGAAGGTTCGCCTTCGGAGAGCTTGCCGCCGTGCGAGACGAACGGTCCGCCCATCATCGGGGCGGGCTCGACCTTCTGGCCGGTGACTTCCGCGACGTCGGCGGCGGGGAAGGGGACTTCGATGCCGGCGAGAGGGAAGTCCTTGCGGAGTGGGTGATAAGGATACGAATCCCACATCAGGATGCGGCGCGGGTCCGGGTGGCCTTCGAAGACGATGCCGAACATGTCGAACGCTTCGCGCTCGTGCCAATTGGCGCCAGGGTGAAGCGAAGAGACGCTCGGGACGCGGTCGTTGACGGCGTCGACGTGCAGGCGGACGTATTCCTTATGAGTGGTGCTGAGGAGGTGGATGACGACCCCGAAGCGGACCGGGCGGCCTTGCAACTCGAGACCGCAGAGGTCGGCGAGCAGGTCGAAGCCCTGTTCATCGCGCAAGGCACTGACGACGGCGAGGAGGTCGCTGCCGGCGACGCGGAAGGTCGGCATGTCCTTGCCGGCGAGGTCCTGCGTGGCAGGGAAACGGGAGGTGAGCGCGGCGGCGTCCATGTCCGTGTTTAGCTGACGATCTTGGTTTCGACCGTGCGGCCGCGGAACGTGCGGCGCAACGAGCCGCCTTCCTGGCGGATCTTTTCCTGCAGCAGCATCATGCCGTCGAGGAGGGCCTCAGGGCGGGGCGGGCAGCCGGAAATATAAATATCCACCGGGACGATATTATCGACGCCCTGCAGGGTGGCGTAGGAGCGGTACATGCCGCCCGTGGAAGCGCAGGCGCCCATGGCGACGACCCACTTCGGTTCGGCCATCTGGTCGTAGATACGGCGGACGACTTCGGCCATCTTGTAGGTGACCGTGCCGGCGACGATCATGCAGTCGGCTTGGCGAGGAGAGAAGCGCATCACCTCCATGCCGAAGCGGGAGATGTCGAAGCGGGAGCCGCCAGCGGCCATGAGCTCGATGGCGCAACAGGCGAGGCCCATCGGCATCGGCCAGACTGAGTTGCTGCGCACCCAGTTCACGACGGCATCGGCGCGGGTCACGATGACCTCGCCCTCTACCTTACTGTTATAACCGAAATCGGATTTGACCATGGTCGTTGGCCGCAAGTTAGGACAGCCCCCCATAGGAGCAAGCGGGAAGGGGCAAAAACGCCGTTTTTATCGCTTCTAATCGAGGTCGGTAGGGCGAGCCTGGACCACCCCTCGCTTTGCCTGCCTAGTCCGAGGCGTCCCGCCCTAAGCGTTGGGGCGATTCGGCACGAACTCGGATGGGTACTTAACCTGCCCAGCCGATCATCAGGGCACCGCGGTAGAACAGGTAGCCAAGGGTGATGGTGATGGGCAGGGTGAGGACCCAGGCCCAGACGATGCGGCCGACGAGGCCCCACTTCACGGCGTCGAAGCGTTTGGTCGCACCCACGCCGAGGATCGAGGTCGAGATGACGTGCGTCGTGGAGACGGGCATACCGATGAGGGAAGCACCACCGATGGTCAGGGCGGCGGCGGTTTCGGCGGCGAAGCCGTGCACAGGTTGGAGTTTGACCATCTTATGGCCGAGCGTGCGGATGATGCGCCAGCCACCGGCGGCGGTTCCGGCGGCCATGGTCGCGGCGCAGAGGGCGATGATCCAGAAGGGGACATGTCCGTCTTTCGCGGGCTGCATGAACTGCATCCAGGAAGGCGCACTGTCGAAGGCGTGGTTCGCGGCGCCAGCCGTCAGGGCGAGCATGATGATGCCGACCGTCTTCTGGGAGTCATTCATGCCGTGGGAGAAGCCCATCATGCCGGCCGAGATTAACTGCAGTTTACCAAACCATTTCTGGACTTTGCTGGGACGGAAGGACAGGCGGACGATGATGACGGTCAGCATGACCATGAAGATCACGCCAAGCGTGAAGCCGATCAGCGGCGATAGCACCATGGGCTTGATGAGCTTCGGCCAGAGGCCGGTCGCATGGGCGTGGTCGAGGGTGCCGTCCGCGAGCTTGGGGATTTCGTTCCACATCAGGCGCCCCCAGTTCATGTGGGTCTGGCCGAGTACGCCGCCGCAGAGGCCGCCAATGAGTGCATGCGAGGAGCTGGAGGGGATGCCGAACCACCAGGTGATCAGATTCCAGACGATGCCGCCCATCAGTCCGCAGGCGATGGC
Organism: uncultured Opitutia bacterium; assembly: GCA_903829855.1. Taxonomy (GTDB): domain Bacteria; phylum Verrucomicrobiota; class Verrucomicrobiia; order Opitutales; family UBA953; genus UBA953. Next base: position 1,303 of record CAIKRN010000033.1, on the reverse strand, counting down.
CATCTGGGTCACGCCAGAGGGGTCGTGGACAAATCCTTTCGCGATGGTGGCGGCGACCGCCGTGCCGTAGAAGGCGCCGAGAAGGTTGGTGCAGGCCGCCAGCATAATCGCTTGCCGCGGTGTCAGGACGCGGGTCGAGACAACGGTTGCGATGGCGTTTGCGGCGTCATGGAAGCCGTTGATGTATTCAAACACCACGGCCACCAAGATGACCAACACCATCAACAGGAAGGGATCCATGACCGGAGTCGAGGCGCGGGCTTAGGCGTATTTGAGAGCGATCTGGAACACGACCTTCCCGGCATCGCGGCAGTGATCAATCGCGCGCTCGAGGAGTTCGTAGATGTCCTTGAGGACGACGACTTCCTTGGCGTCGACATTACCCTGATAGAGGTCGCGGAGGAGGCCCACCATCAGGCGGTCGGCGTCGCCTTCGATCGTCTGGAGGGTTTCGTAGTCGTCCTGGATTTCTTCGACGTTCGAAAGCTTGCGCAGCTTGCGAACGAGGCTGGCGGTCACTTCGGTGGCCTGCTCGAGCATGCGCACCTGCTTGTCGACGATATCGGTTGAGAACTGAGAGGGGCAGATAGCAAGGCGTTCGCCAATCTTCTCGCAGGTCTTCGGAATCTTATAAAGGGCGTTGGCGAGGGCTTCGATGTCCTCGCGCTCGAGTGGGGTCACGAAGGTCTTGCAGAGTTCCTGGGTGATCGAGAGGCCGATGCGCTTGTCGACGCGACGGGCGACGACGAGCTCGGTGAAACGCTGCTCGAAGTCCGGCTTGCCCACCTGAGCGTAGAGCTTCGAGAGCGACTTGGCGCTCTTCGCAGCCTCATCGGCGCTGGCTTCCAGCAGTTCGAAGAACTTTTCATCCTTACCGAGAACCTTCTTCAGGAAGTCTTTCATGGGTGTGTTGGGTGATACGCTTCAAGATTCCCCAAGAGGGGGGTGCAAGCCTCGTCCGTTGCAAATTTGTAACAATCGCAACATCATACTTTTACGATTGTTACGATTGTGTGTCGGTATGGTTCTGGCGTAAGCGGTTGGCGGTAAGCAGTTAGGCAGAAACCACGCTACTTTTCCAAACCGCCAACCGCTGACCGCGGACACTCAGTAGCACTGTTTCCTTAATAAGACGCCGCCGACGCGGAAATGACACTTTCGTCATCTATGCTCCTGCTCCATGGAAGAAACCACCAAGGTCCCTGGGCAGCACAAGATTCACTTCCGGACGTTAATCCTGTCCGACCTGCATCTGGGCACCAAGGACGCCCAAGCGCGCGAGCTGCTCGATGTGCTCCGCGGG
>CAIKRN010000032.1 GCA_903829855.1 uncultured Opitutia bacterium | reverse complement strand
GATTTACCCCCGACATTCATTGCTGAAGCCCCGGAAGTTCAGGCTGAAGTGATGTATCGGGTCAAATACCGGGGTTATTTGGAGCGCGAAACGCGCAATGCCCGTAAGCTCCACGACCTAGATTCATTTAAGGTGCCCGAAGGCTTTGACTTCATTAAAGCCTATGGCTTACGAATCGAAGCCCGCCAAAAGCTACAGGCCATCCAGCCGAAGACCTTAGGGCAAGCTAGCCGAATCAGCGGGGTAAATCCTGCAGATATATCGCTTTTAATGGTCCTGTTTAGGGCTAAGTAATCTCACCCCATTAAGCGCAGGGCAGGGGGCTGTTCCACGTGGAACAGCTGTGTGTAAAGATTGCGGCCGCACGAGGTGACAATCGTGTTTCTAGTATTCATAACTAATTAATAGTGAATGATTTATAATATAAATGGCTCATCGTCTCACATTCGTCGCAATCGTCACCTAACTCTGGCGCTCTCCCTCGACTGAGGTTTGAGTGATGACCTGCCCAATGGACGCCGAACATCTCAAGCGAATTCTCATCGTCGACGACGAGTCGGACGTCACCGAGCTCTTGGATTATAAATTCAAGCAGGCGGGCTATGCCATCCGCACCCTTAATGACCCATTGCGAGCCGTTGGCCTCGCACGCGATTTCCGGCCAGACTTGATCATCCTCGATGTGATGATGCCCGAACTCACCGGGGTGCAATTACTGCGCATGGTGCGCGCCGATGCGCTGCTCCAAGATACACCCGTCATTCTTCTCACCGCTAAAGGCGAGACGGCCGACAAGGTAAAAGGTTTGGAGTCTGGCGCCGATGATTACGTGACTAAGCCCTTCGACACGCGCGAGCTCATGCTGCGCGCCCAGGCGCTACTGCGCCGGGCAAAGTCCGCCGCCGCCAAACCCTCAACCCGTCTTGCCGCCGGGGCGCTACTCCTTGATATCGAGCGTCACGAGGTGACGGCCGCAGGCGAGCCCGTCGAATTGACGGCCACCGAATTTAAACTCCTGCGTCTGTTACTAGAAAGAAAGGGCAGGGTGCAATCGCGCGAAGACCTACTCGCCGATGTCTGGAATTATTCTCCTGACCTGGAGACACGTACGGTTGATACACACGTGCGGCGGCTACGCGAAAAACTCGGCCCAGCGGGTGATGTCATTGATACGGTGCGCGGTGTTGGCTACCGCGTAAACGGGTAGGGCGCTTTGCGCTCGCAGGGTTGAAGCACCCCGACAACCTTTCCCCAAGATGTCTTGGCTTCCCTGGTTGCTCTTTCTCGCCGTCGTGGCGATCGCCAGCTGGGCCGTCTCCGAAATCGCGCGCTGCGTCCGTTGGGCGCGGCGTGCTTTACTCCGTGGAGATAGCACCGCGCGGCCGCGCGGCTGGCTGGTGCAAGCCCTGCGACTGGAAGAATTGTTTGTGTCGATCGAAAGCCGCTCAGCCAATGAGAGTGAGATTAGAGCAGCGGCCGCGCGCCGCATCGAAGCACTCTTAGCGCCGCTCACGGACGCCGTCCTCGTCGTCGACGCGCAAGATCGCCTACGTCTTGCCAACCCAGCCGCTAGGGCGCTGTTTGGATTGAACCTCGCTGACACCGGTGGGCCGATTGTACCGCTCGTCCGTAGTGCGGATTTTATCGACCTCATTCGACGTGTACGGGTCGAGGGCGACGCACGTTCCACCATCCTGCTGAATCGAGCACCCCTCTCTGATGTCTGGATTCAAGCGGCCGGGGCCCGCACCGATCCGGAAGCCTTCGGGGAAGACGCCGCGATCTTTGTGCTCGCCGATGTCACCGCACTCAAACGTCTCCAGGCGATGGAGCGGGATTTTGTAACCAATGTTTCCCATGACCTCCGCACCCCGGTGACGATTCTTCGCGGATACGCCGAGACGCTGGCCGAGGACCAGGCCACGATGTCAGCGGAGGACCGGGGCCGCTTTGTCCAAAAAATCGTCAATTCCGTCGGGCGCCTCCAAGGGCTGGTCGAAGGCCTGCTCGCCCTTGCGAGCCTGGAGACCGCGCAAGGCGTCCGGCGTGAAGCAGGGGCTCTCCATGTCGCTGCGAGAGAAGTGGCTGAAGAGTTTGCCGCACGCTGTAAGGCTGCGGGCGTTAAATTGGAACTTCGCCTCGAGGCTGCCCATTCGGCCGCGGATCCAGTCCAAGCCCGCCGGCTTATTCAGAACCTGATTGATAATGCTTTGGCTCACGCCTCTGGCATGAGCCTACTCACCATTAGCACCCGCGATACCCAGAACGGGGTCGAGTTAAGCGTACAGGATGATGGGGCGGGGGTCCCGCAAGCGGAGCTGCCTAGGCTCTTCGACCGATTCTACCGAACGGACAAATCTCGTAAGGCCGGGGGCAGTGGGCTGGGTCTCAGCATCGTCCGGCAAGTAGCCGAGCTCCACGGAGGGTCGGCCACCGCCGAACTCGCCCATCCAAAGGGCTTACGGATTGTCGTGACCCTCCCCGGGGTTGAGTAAGCCTAGTAATGAAAAACCCGCCGAAAACCGGCGGGTTTTTGCTCCATTTTAAAGTGGAGCGCGCGACTGGACTTGAACCAGCAACAGCCACCTTGGCAAGGTGGTACTCTACCATTGAGCTACGCGCGCGTTGGGAGGTGAGCAGACCAAACGCCCTATCGAGTGTCAAGCCTTTGGACAAACCTCTCCCGGATGGCCTT
>CAIKRN010000031.1 GCA_903829855.1 uncultured Opitutia bacterium | reverse complement strand
GATGGTCAACCGCCTGCTGGCCTCTCCGCGCTTCGGCGAGAAATGGGCCCGCCACTGGCTCGATGTGGCGCGCTTCGCAGAATCTGATGGCTTCGAGACCAACCTGGCCCGCCCCAACGCATGGCCCTACCGCGACTACGTTATCCAGGCACTGAACGCCGACCTACCCTACGATCAATTCATCCGCGAGCAGCTTGCCGGTGACCAGTTCGGTGCCGACGCCGCGACTGGCTTCCTCGTCGCGGGCCCCTTCGATAAGGTGAAATCGCCTGACCCCGTCCTCACCGCCAACCAACGGGCCGACGAGTTGCACGACATCATCGGCACCACGGCGTCCGCCTTCCTGGGCACGACCCTCGCCTGCGCGCGCTGCCACGACCACAAGTTCGACCCCATCCCAACGACCGACTACTACGGCTTTATGGCCATCTTGCAGGGCGTCCAGCATGGCGAACGAGAACTACGCACCGTCGAAACGAAGGAACGTGAGGCCAAGGCCGAGGCACTGCGCACCGAACTCCGGCCGATCGAGCAAAGCCTACGTAGTTTCAAACCCAAGGCCTACCTCGGCCGTATCCAGCTGACCGACGAAGATGACGTGCGTTACGCACAACCAATCGCACCGACCAAGCAGAGCCACCTCATCCCCTATGATAAGGGGACGGGTAAAGGGCTCGCCCAAGACCCAGGGGATTCCCAGCGCCTACCCAATCTAAGCGAGAGCTACCGCTGGTGGAATGCCGACAAACCGGGTGAAAACTTCCTGACCTGGAAACCCGCGCTGAGCGGAGAGGTGCGCATCTGGATTTCCTGGGGCACTTGGACAACCCATGCTGCGGACGCCCGCTATGTCCTAGATCTCGATGGCGACCTAAAGACCACTGCTGACCAAGTCGAGATCGCGCGGATTAATCAGCAGTATTTCGCCGACGGCTCCCCAGCTGTGCCGAATGAGCGCCGCTGGAGCGGATTGAAGTCGGCGGGAATGCACCGCATCACCCCGAAGAGCATCCTGATCCTGCGCGCCGGCGATAAGGGCGGCCCCACCGCCGCGGACATCGCGGTCTTCGAGGAAGTCGTGCCAGGCACCGCACTCCCCTTACCACACCTCCGCGTCCCCGTGACGCAGCTCGCCAACGAAGAAGACTTCGCCCCGATTGACGCGAAGTTCGTTCGCTTCACCATCAACGCCTCTACCACCGAGGCGTGCATCGACGAGCTCGAGGTCTTCGACCTTGCTGGTAAGAATATCGCCTTGGGTGCTAAAGTATCTGTCTCGGGGCTGTACGCCAACGGCAAGAGCATCCACCAGACCCGCTTCCTTAACGACGGCAAATATGGCAATGCCAGTAGTTGGATTTCCTCCGAGAAAGGGGCCGGCTGGGCGCAGCTGGAGTTCACCGAGCCGACCCAGGTCAGCCGCGTCGTTTGGAGCCGTAACCGTGACCCTGCTAACCCCACCCTCAAGGACCGGCTCGCCACCGGCTACCGCATCGAGACCTCACTCGATGGCGTGAAGTGGACGCGCGTCGCTTCCAGCAACGACCGCCTACCAAGCTCCTTTAAGGAACGCATCACCTCCCTGCCCAGCCTCGGCGAAGTCCCCGCAGACAAGGCAGCTGAAGTGGCCGCGCTTTCCCGTCGTCAGACCGAACTACAGGCCGAGCTCACGAAGTTCACCGGTAACTCTAAAGGCTATGTTGGCAGGCTCG
>CAIKRN010000030.1 GCA_903829855.1 uncultured Opitutia bacterium | reverse complement strand
CCTCGTGTCCTCCGGCCCTCGTGTCCTCAGGTCCTCCTGTCCTCGTTTACGCCCCTTGTCCCCTTGTCACCGCGCCCCCGTGTCCCCTCAAAGGCTCCGCCTTCGCTGCTATCCTTTCGCGATCATTTCGCGCAACTCCGCTTCCATCGCCGCACTCCCGCCATCCACCGCCATCCCGCTGGCGTCCTTGACGTCGCTGTGCTGCGCATAGTCTTCGAACAGTTTAGCTTTGGTGACGATGAGCTTCACGAGCATCTCATCAATGGTGCCCTGGGCGATTAAGCGGTGGGCGTTGACCTTCCGGGTTTGCCCCATGCGCCGCACGCGCGCAATCGCTTGGCGCTCCGTCGAGGGCTTAAATTGGGGCTCCATCAGGATCACGACCTGCGCGCACTGCAAATTGATCCCCACGCCACCGGCTTCGATCTGCAGGGCGAGCACGCCGTAGCCCTCCTTGGCCGCAAAGCGGTCCAAGACGGCCTGCCGCTCCTCCGAGCTCACGGCACCATGGATCTGCGGGCAACCGCCCACGATTATGCTGACGTCATCCAAGACCTGACGGAAAAACGAGAAGACCGCGACCTTACGCCCATCCGCTTCGTAATTCTCCAGGATCTCACGTAAGCGATCATACTTGGCCGACTGCTGCCCGCCCGCACCAATGGTCGCGGCGAGCCGCTTGTTCATGAGGTTATCCGGACAGGCCTGATACGCTGCGGTATCAGCCGGCTCGAGCGGGATGAGCTCATCGGTCTCGGTCAGATCAGGCAATTCGCTAAGCACATCAGCCTGCGTGCGCCGGAGATATACGGGGGCGAGTTTCAAGCGCACTTCGGCCGGTGCCGGACGGACCTGCAAGAGGAGCATGCTAATTTCACCCTTCAACCCAGGCTGCACGGTGGTGATGAGCGTATTGAGTTCACTGAGTCGATTCTCCAAGGCCGTGCCCGACATGAACGCCACATATTCCGCCGCGGCCGTCAGCTGCATCACGGCCTGCGTGCGCTGCGTCCCGGGATTCTTGACGGAATGAGCCTCGTCGACCGCCAGCAAATCCAGCGCCCCGATCTTCTCCACCAAGCGCGTCAAGGTCGTGAAGGTGGTAATCCCCACTCCACCCTCCCGCCGCCATTGCTCAAGCTCATCGTCGCGATCAAAGCCGTGGATGACAATCGGGCTGAGCTTGGTGTGCTTCTTAACCTCCCGCTCCCAGTTGATGAGCACGCTATTGGGTGCGACCACGAAGAAATGTGTTTTCCCTTGCGCCGCGAGGTGGCACATCGCCGCCAAGACCTGCACGGTTTTCCCCAGCCCCATGTCATCCCCGAGCAGCACCCGCTTCTGGCAGATGATGTATTGAGCCCCGAACTGCTGATAACGCCGCAAGGTCGCCAGCAGGAGCGTGGCATCGAGTTTCGTGGCCTCGACTGCATCAGCGATTTCTGCCGGCAAACCACCACGCATGTCTGGCCCCGCCAACGCCCCCGGGGCCACCGCCCGAGCCGGGAGCACGCTCTCCAAGAGCGCAATAAAGGTCGCCGCGTTTTCCGCATAACGCTTCCAGACGTCTGCTGGGTCTAAAACTAAGGTCCGGGCGTATTGATTGAGAATCCGCGCCTCGCTCGTGATCCAGGTGAATTCCCCCGAAAGCTTTTGGGTATCGCGCTCCAACTGCTCCTGCGCCCCCACCGAGAAAAGATGCGAGCT
>CAIKRN010000029.1 GCA_903829855.1 uncultured Opitutia bacterium | reverse complement strand
TGAACTTGCCGACCCGGCCACTTACACCGGTGGCGTGAACCTCCCCCAATTAAACGCCCGCCTCCGCGATACAATCAACGCCCTCCAGGCCGCCTCGGCCCAGTGGGAATTGGCCGCGCAGAAGTTAAGCGAGGCAGAAGGAGCGTAAGCGCTGGTAATAGCGGTCAGCGGCTGGCGGTTAGCGGTTAGGGAGAAAGCAACCTTACTGAAGAGCCAGCCCCCCTGTTTTGATTGGTTTTATCTGAACCTATCCGCCAACCGCTAACCGCCAACCGCAGGGACTTGGTTTGTCGCCATTCCTTTCTGGCACTCGGGGAACCCTTCCCTTACACCCCTGTCCATACCTATACCCCCCATGCGTTCCCTCACCCGACTCCTCAGCGCGCTGTGCCTCCTCGCACTCGCCGTACCCTCCGCCTTCGGCCACGGTGCCGGCGAAGAAATGGCCAAGTCTGCCAATGCCTTCCTCGGCTCCCTGACGGCCGAGCAAAAAGCCAAGGCCACCTTTGAATTCGACGGCGCCGAACGCACCCACTGGATCTTCGTCCCGGCCGTGCGCCTCGGCTTGCCGATTAAGGAAATGAATCCCGGCCAGCGCCACTTCGCCCAGGCCCTCCTCTCCGTCTCCCTGAGCCAGCGCGGCCACATGAAGGTCGAATCCGTCATGGCCCTCGAATACCTCCTCTTCCTCATCGAAGAAGGTAAAGGCGCTAACAAGCGCGATGCTGAAAACTACTTCGTGTCGATCTTCGGTAAGCCTGACGCGCATGGCACCTGGGGCTTCCGCTGGGAAGGCCACCACTGCTCGCAGAACTTCACCATCGTCGACGGCGTCCTCGTTGGCTCCACGCCCTCCTTCCTCGGCACCAATCCTGCCCAGGTGAAGTCTGACACCACGCACGTCGGTGACACGATGCCCGGCCTCGTCGGCTTCGAACTCCTCGACCAGGAAGATGCGCTCGGCCGCGAACTCGCCAAGTCCCTCACCGCTGACCAGAGCAAGGCCGCCTTCTTCCCTGGCAAAACCCCGCAGGACGTCATCACCGGTAACAAGCCGAAGGCTGACGGCATCATTAAGCACAAGGGTGTCGCCTTCTCCGAACTGACCGCTGACCAGAAGAAACTGGCTGGTAAGATCATCGCTGAATACGTCGGCCGCGCTCGCTCGGACTTCGCCATCAATGAAATGGCCGCCATCAGCAAGATGCCGGAAGACCAGCTCTTCTTCGGCTACAACGGCGGCACCGAAGCCGGCCAGGCCCACTACTACAGCATCCAGGGCCCGACCTTCCTCCTCGAGTTCGCCAACTTCCAGAACGGCGCGAACCACGTCCACGCTTCCTGGCGCGACCTGAAGAAGGACTTCGGTTACAGCCCGCTCGCCGAGCACGCCAAGGATCACAAGTAAGCCTGAACTCAGGCTGCTGACGAAACCCCGGGCCACCGGGGTTTTTGTTTACAGAGATAAGCGGCTAGCGGTTGGTGGCTAGCGGTAAGGGTAAAACTGCAACGGAGGCAGAAGGTTCGCATGGGTTCGAATGACTTTCAGGTCCCGGGTCTCCACCATCGGATATCTGGTCCATGTGTCCCGGTACAAGTCCAGGGGCTGGATCCCGAACCTGATCGACGGTACCTGCCGCCTGAAGCCCGAGATCCGAAAATATCCAACCGCTTACCGCCAACCGCTTACCGCTAAAACCTTACTTCACCATCTTCTTCCAGCCCTCCATGGTCTCCTTGAGGAGTTCCTTGGAATCCATCTTGATGCCGAAACCCTGGAAGCCGAACGGGCCGCGATAACCCGCGCGAAGGGCTTTCGTGACCAGCGAGGCGACATCATACGAACCGCGGCCCAGCGGTTGAATAAGTTTATCCCAACCGAGCTTCTGCGTGTCGCCCGTGTCAGCGCCGTTGATCGTCATAAAGTTTAGACGAGGCAGCGCCTCCTTGATCAACGGCAACGGGTCGCGCTCGGATCCTTCGACTTTCAGCCAGTGGCAGAGATTGAACGTCACCCCGAGGGCCTTGTCGTCGACCTTCTCCGCGACGCGCACGCAGACTTCAAACTGCTCGGCCCAGAAACCCGTGTGCGGGTAGAGCGAAATCTTCACGCCCTTGGGCTTTGCGTAGGCCAACAGTTGGCGGAGCTGGGGTACCACAATCGTATCTCCGTATTCTGGGGGCAATTTGATGCCCATCGGGAAGTCGACCTTGTTGATGCCCAGCCAAAGCACCGAGCCACCCGCCGCAGCCAAGTCATCGACGGCCTTCTTAAGATCCGCCGACATGGCCGTCTGCGCATAAGAAAAATTCGTGACGTGGTAGCCGTTAAAGAGCACGAGCTTCTGGGCGCCCAAGGCCGCGGCATAGGCCTTCGCCGACGACGGCGTACCGCCCAATCCCGCGTAGCCGAGGTCGGCGAGCACTTGCGCACAATCTGCCGGCGGGAGTTTCGCCGCGGTATCCATCGCGAAGAACGGCGGCGCGTCCGCCGCAAGGGCGGCCGTCGCAGCGAAAATAAGGGCGAAAAGTTTGTGCATAAAAAGTCAGCGAATCGTGACGCCGCGGGCGGCGAGCTCTTGGAGAAATTCCTGTGGTGAGGTCGGGCTGATCAAGAAATTTTTGAAAGCACCGGTGCGACGCCGAAGGAGCAAGAGGCGCTTGGGGTCTAGGGTATTGGTCCAATGCTCGTTCCAGAAAACCCAATCATGGGCGGCCCACTCGATGTCGCTGAGCGCAACCTTACGCGCCACATAGCCGTAAAAGCGGACCTGCACATGGGTTGCATCGATCGTGAAAGACATGCTCCAGAAAATCGCGTGAATCAGGAACGCCGGGATGGCCAAAGCGATGATCAGGGGCAGGAAGTGCAGGAACATCTCCATTTGAAGGGAAAAGATAGGGCTAATCGGCCGGGCTTAAACCCAAAACCAAGCCCACGCTGGACAGCCCCGCCTTGGGCGGGTTGCCTATTCCCATGGCCCGCGCGACGAAGCACCTGAACACGAACGCCCTTTGGGCCGACGTGGGCGTGCGCACCCTCCGCCGACTGGGCCTGACGCACGTCGTGATTTCACCCGGCTCGCGCTCAACCCCGCTCGCCCACGCCTTCGCCCAAAGTGCCGGACTGCACATCACCGTCGCCCTCGACGAACGTTCGGCCGGCTTCATCGCCCTCGGGCTCGCCAAGGCCACGGGTCGCCCCGCCGCCCTGCTCTGCACCTCTGGCACCGCCGCCGCCAATTACCTGCCCGCCGTCGTCGAAGCCCGACTTTCGGCCACGCCGTTGCTCGTCCTGACCGCGGACCGCCCGCCCGAGCTGCGCGAGTGCCACTCTGGTCAGACGATTACGCAGAATGGCCTCTACGGCGGCTATCCCGTCTGGGCGGCCGAAGCCGCCGTGCCTACGACCGACCTCTCCCTGCTCCGCCACTGGCGCCAGCTCTTGGTTGACGCTTGGCAGCGCGCGCAAGGCCCTCTCGCTGGGCCCACGCACCTCAATCTGCCTTTCCGCGACCCTCTGGCGCCCTCCGACGCTGAAAAGGGCTTCAAGGCGCCCAAGGGCCTGGATCTCGAGACGTTTACGGCCGTCCCGCCGTGCGGCATTGTCCGCCCTACCCTCACTCCCGCCACGGTGGCCAGCCTGCTGCCCAAGACGGAACGCGGCGTCATCGTGGTCGGCCCGCATGCCTTTGAAGATCGCGACGAAAGCGCGGCGGCCCTCCGCGAACTTTCCCAACTGACCGGTTGGCCGATTCTTGCGGACGGGGCGGGCACACTTCGCGGCGACCTTGCCGGAGATGCTTCGCTCGTCTCTGGCTACGACCTCATCCTACGCGGTGCTAAGTCGGCGCGCACGTTGCGTCCACAGGCCGCGGTATTTGTCGGCCCGCTCCCGACCAGCAAGGCGCTCCGCGCTTGGCTGAAGGAAGGCGACATCACCGTCATCCAGATTGGCCGCGCCGGCGAGAACACCGACCCGACCCATTCACGCTGGAGCCGCCTCGATGGACAGCTCGTGCCCTCGGGCGACAAGGTTTCGTCGAAAGCCTCCGCTTACGCCAAGGCTTGGCAGACGGCCCAGAAAGCCGCCGCCAAGAAACTGACGCGCATCGTGAACGTCGACTGGGCCTTTGAAGGACGCGTCGTGTCGCTGCTTGATGAAGCCCTCGGCCCAGATGATCGCCTCTTCGTCGGCAGCAGCATGCCGATTCGTGACCTCGAGTGGTTCTACCATCCGCCCGGCCCGGGCCCCGAGATCCTCACCAACCGCGGCGCCAACGGTATCGACGGGACCGTCTCGACCGCGCTTGGTGCGTCGCTCGACGGCAAGCGCACGGTGCTACTCTGCGGAGACCTCACCTTCCTACACGACAGCAACGCGTTGCTCTCGGCTTACAGTCACCGCGGCGACCTCACGGTTGTCGTGATTAACAACCAAGGCGGCGGCATCTTTAATCACTTGGCCGTCGCGAAAAGCGCGCGCTTTGAACAGCTCTGGGGCACGCCGCAGGCGACCGACCTCGGCAAACTCTGCGCCGCGCACAAGGTGCGTCATGACCTCGCCGACGGCTGGAACGACCTGCGCCGACTCCTCGAAGTGCGCGGCAAAGGCGTCCGCGTCATCGAATTCCGGACCGATCGCGAAACCGACGCCGCCTGGCGCCAGAAGTCCTTCCGCTAAATTAGGCGGCAAATTTGTATGGGGTCAGACCGCTTCTGAGCGATATCCGTCAGAAGCGGTCTGACCCCATACTTAAAAATAGGCTTTTAGGAATTCGGCTTCAGTCTCGGAAAGCGGTGCATCCCCAGTGGCCATCGCCTGGGATTTCGGGAAGCGCTGGTGCTCCGCCGGTAGCACGCGGAAGCCGTGGCGTTCGTAGATGGCCGGCTTGACCTCGGAAAAAAGCAGGAAGCGGGTATCGAGCTGGGCAAAGCGATGAAGTTCCATCACGGCACGCAGGAGGAGCGAAGCGAAGCCCTTGCCACGCTGCTCCGGAGCGGTCGCGACAGAGGCCAGGCCGACGAGGCTTTCGCGGAAGCGCAGGACGTTCAGGGCGGACACGGGCTGGCCGGAAGCATCCTCGAGCAAGTACCGCGTGCCGCGCAGGTGGTTCGGATCCTGATTCTTGTCGGCGCAATACTGATTGAAGGTCTTGTCGTGCTTCCACGCGTCGTAACCAAAGGCCAGGACGGTACGCAGGTCTTCGGGCTGCACGAGACGCAGACGGCCGACGGGCGTGAAACGCTGGCGTCCATCCTCGATCGTACCTTCGAACATCGGTTGCGGGCGGACCCACGTGCGTGCCTGAGGATTATCATACAGGCAGCGATAGATCACCTGCGGCGAAAGGTCTTCAGAATGGGCGGCCACCCCGAGCCGGAGGTAGTGGTTGCCTTTGTAGTGGCGATAGAGGGTCCAGGACAT
>CAIKRN010000028.1 GCA_903829855.1 uncultured Opitutia bacterium | reverse complement strand
TATCTTTGAGCGCCCAACTTTTCGGGAGGCGGCCCGCCAGCGGCGCTGCATCATCCCGATTGATGGCTATTACGAATGGAAGACCGAAGGTCGCCTCAAGGTGCCCTATTACTTTCGAGCGGCCGACGGCGGCCCGCTCGCGGTGGGGGGACTCTGGTCACTTCAATTAACCCCCGATGGAAAATCCCGCCGCACGCTTTGTTTGGTGACGGTCGCACCCAACCGTGAGGCTGGGGAAATCCACTCACGCATGCCACTGGTACTTTCCTCCACCGCCCGCCAAGAGTGGTTGACGGAGCGTGCCTTCACGCCCGAGGATTTTAGTCGTCTAGCGATGACGGCGCCCGAGCGCACCCTGTCGCTCCACCGTGTTTCGCCCGAGGTTAATCGGGTGGCCCACGACAGTGCCCAATTAATCACGCCTTTGGTCGGCGCCATGGATCAGCCGGACTTCTTCGGGGATTTGCTTGGCTAGTCGGGGTCTTTTCGACAGACCTTTCGCATGTCTAGCCCGCTGCATACTCCCAAAATCGTGGAGAAGCCATGGGGGCGTGAAGTGTGGTATGCCGATTCATCTGGTTACGCGGGGAAGGTGCTGGAAGTGAAGGCCGGCTGTCGGCTCAGCCTCCAGTATCACGAGCGTAAGACCGAGACACTGTTTCTACTTTCAGGGAAGATGCTGCTGACCTTCCGGACGCTCGGTGCCAAGGAGGTGCCCACCGCAAGTCTGATTACCGCTGCGGATCAGCATGTTTGGCTGCCTGGCCAGTCGATCCATATTCCGGTTCGCACCATTCACCGATTTGAAGCACTCGAAGATAGTGTGCTCCTCGAATCCTCCACGCCCGACCTCACGGATGTCGTCCGCCTGCAGGATGACTACGATCGGCCTGCTCGGGGTTAATCTATTTCCATGCGCAAAGTATTAGCTTTTGACCTCGGTGGCACGAAATTCGCCTTTGGGGTTGTGAATGAAGATGGCTCGGTGCTCGGCTCTGGCCGCGTTGAGACATTTGCCGAAAAGGGCCCCGCGCAGGCTTGCGAGCGCGTGGCCGAAGCGGCGCACCAGCTGCTGACCGAACTAAAACTGAAGCCAGTGGATTTTGTCGCCATCGGCGTGGCTTCGCCTGGACCGCTTGATATCGCTCGCGGTTGCGTCGACGGCTCGCCCAATCTCCCAGGCTGGACTGGTTTTTCCATCACGGAATACTTGAGCAACTCCTTTGGTGGCTTGCCCGCACGCATCGATAACGACTGCAACGCAGCCGCCCTCGGCGAATACCGCTTCGGCGCCGGCAAGGGTAAGAAAAACGTCGTCTACATCACGGTCTCTACGGGTATCGGCGGCGGTGCGGTCATTGACGGTCGGTTGATGCGCGGCTCCAACGGCAACGCGGCCGAGCTCGGCCATATTCCACTGACGATGGACGGACCCCGCTGCGGTTGCGGTAACCCGGGTTGCTGGGAAGTCTACGCCTCCGGTACGGCCATCGCCCGACGGGCGCGCGAAGCCCTCGCCTCAGGTCGCGCCTCGACGCTCGCTGGACTCGCCGGCGGTGCGGAACACGTCACCACGCATCACATTCTTCAGGCCATGGCCGCCGGCGATGGACTCTCCAAGGAGATCTGGGACGAATCCATCAACTACCTTGGCCGCGGCCTCGGGGCGGTGATCAACACTTTCAACCCGGATGTGATTGTGGTCGGTGGCGGCGTCACCGCCGCAGGCGACGCACTCTTTGTGCCGATGCGCAAGAGCGCCAGTAGCTACGCCTTCCCGCGTCTCTCGGCGGTCTGCACGATTGTCCCGGCCGGACTCGGCGGTAACGTCGGCGTCGTCGGTGCGGCGGCCTGCGCCTTCGAGCACGTCAGCTGAGCGTTGGCTCTTTTGCCGTGATGCGCGTCTCCGTCGTCATCCCGGCGTTCAACGAAGAAAAACTCCTGCCGGCGACGCTGGCGTCCGTGCAGGCGGCGGCCGCGACTTTCCTTTCACGCGGATGGACCTGGGAATGCGTCGTCTGCGATAATAACTCTACTGATGGCACGGCGGCTTGCGCCCGCGCCGCTGGTGCGACTGTCGTCTTTGAGCCGGTCAACCAGATTGGCCGGGCGCGGGACGCGGGTGCACGGGCGGCCTCCGGCGAGTGGCTGGTCTTTATCGACGCGGACTCGACTCCTTCCTCGGCACTTTTTGCGGCTATCGCTGACGAGATTACCGCTGGCTGCGCGCTCGGTGGCGGCAGTACGGTCGAGCTGGAGCCAGGCACGCCACGCTATGCACGCTCTGTTTGTGGATGCTGGAATCTTTGGAGCCGCCTTACTCGCTGGGCGGCTGGTTCGTGTGTCTGGGTCGAGGCTTCCGCTTTCCGTGAGGCGGGCGGTTTCGGTACTGAATACTACGCCGGCGAAGAGGTCTTTCTGAGCCGTCGGCTCAAGGCTATCGCCCGCCGCCGCGGCCGGCACTTCATCATTTTGGCCGATCACCCTTTGCGCACTTCTTCGCGCAAGCTGAAACTCTATACGGTAACCGAAGCGGCCCGCTTCTTCTTTCGCATGCTCTTCACCGCTGGACGCGCGGCGAAGCGGGCCGAGAACTGCGATATCTGGTATGACGGTCGGCGCTGAGCGCCCTCAGAGCCGCTGACGCTTCCACTTCGGAATCGGGAAGGACGTAACCTTATCGGAGCGGAGCTCGACTTCGTCCCGCGGGCGGAGCTTCCGGGCTTCTTGGTCGGTGACGATTTCATAATGCCGGGCATCGGTAATCAGGTCGGCAATTTCCCAGCAGTCTTTAGGATTATTCACCCACTTGCCGGCGGGGACTCGGCTCAGGTCAAAGGGCTTGGAATAACTCCGCAGGGTCTTGCGTGGCCCCTTGGCGTACTCATGGAAGTACGACATCGCGAGTTCACGGACACTGCGGTAGACGGGGTCGCGCCAACGGAGGCAGACGTAGTTGGTCTTGGAAATGGCGCCCCATTTTCCATTCACGCGGAAAGGAGCGATGACATGATCCATGTCTTGGTGTGCACTGAAATCCAGTAAGAGGGGAGGGTGTCCTTGGAGCCACAGGGCGAAGGCGGCAATCATCGCCCCCTCGATGCAATGGGCTTTGCGATGGATGAGGGCCTGTTCGACGGAGCGGGCCGTATCGCCCTCGGGTTCAAAGTTCTGAGGCAAGACGGCCAGTAAATCCTGAATCGCGCGAGGGGAGTCGAGCTTTGCGAGCACCTTCGCCTGCGGCAGGCCGAGGCCACGCTTTTGGGCGAGTCGGATGCGGGCGGCGTGCGACATGCATGGGGTGTAAGGTTTCCCCTTAATTCCTCAAGGAGCGAGTGTCGCCCGCGGGTTTCGGATTGGCTTGGCGGGCCGCAGGCGTTTCCATTCCTCCGTCCGTCATGCTCATCTTTAATCCCACCTGCGCCCATGAATATGGATATTGAGCATCTTCGCTGGGGCGGCCTGCAACTCATCCTGCTGATTATCTCCATCGGTTTGCATGAGTTCGGGCATGCTTGGATGGCCGATATGCGGGGCGATCCGCTCCCCCGTATGCAGGGACGCGTGACGCTCAACCCCTTCGCCCACGCTGACCCCATCGGGACCATCGCGATACCCGCGTTCATGATTTTCTTAAGTCCGGGTTTCGGGCTCATCGGCTGGGGCAAGCCGGTCCAAATCTCCCTTCCTAACGCCAAGACCCGCCGAATGGATGACATCTATATCACCCTGGCCGGACCGGCGATGAATCTGGTGCTCTGTTTCATCTTGGCCGTCATCGGCGGCTTGGGTCATTTCGACATGGTGAAGGATGCGGTGATCGTAAAATTCCTGGTTCAGGGTATCTTCCTCAACGCCGGACTCGTTGTCTTTAACCTCATCCCTATTCCGCCGCTCGACGGCTCCCGGTTGGCGCTCCGCCTCGGCCTCTACACGGAAGAGATGTTCCTCACCCTCTCCCGTTGGGGATTCATCATCTTGATCGTGCTGATCAACCTGCCACCCTTCCAGAGGTTACTGTCTTTTGGCCTACGTGCGTTGGGTGAGCCCTGGTTGGCCCTTTGGGAACTGCTAGCCTAATTCACGAGAGGCTTGCGTATTTTTACGCTTCGGCTGAATCTCGGGCCATGCAAACCCTCGGCGAACGCCTTCAAGAAGCCCGGCAGCGTCTGGGTGTGACTCTCCGCGAAGCGGCGGAGTTCACTAAGATCCGCACCGATTATCTCCAGTCCATGGAGGCCAACCAGTTTGAATCCATCCCACTCGCCGATGTCTACAAGCGTGGCTTTGTAAAACTCTACGCGAAGTATCTCCGCCTCGATGACGAGAAGGCGGGTGCCGATTTTAACACGCACCATTCGGCCAAGGCCTCCCGTCGTCCGCTCGAAGCAGGCGCCGAAGAGGATGCGGCATTTGAACCCGTCAGCCCGGGTGGCTCGATCACGGTGAATCGCGATATGCTCATCTACGGCGTCATCGGGATTGCGGTCATCGCTATCATCATCGCGTTTTTTATCTAGGCTCGCCCGCGACGGCGAGCCGACCGCAGATGAAGAAGGCCTCAGTCGCCTTGCCTGGACGTCCGCATCAAATCGGAATCACCTCGTTCAAGTCGAAGATCCGTTTCCAGCTGACCGAAGTGGAGTCCTCCGTCCTCCGTGCCGAGGGAGTCATCGGCCCAGGAGATAAGGAAGTTCTGATTACGGTGAAGGGTGCCACACTGCTCGCGGCGACGGAAGTGGAGGCCTTGCGGGTCCAGATAGACGGCCGCCGCTTCTTATTCCCGGCCGATGCGATTGGGGCAACGCCGGTTTTATTACCTGATACCGCCACGGCGCCCCCACTTCCCCCGCCCGTCTCCGACGCCGCTAAGGTTAAGAAAAAGCGGTAATTGGCGGGGGATTGACCGCCGCGCGCACTTGGTCTAAAAACATGAGACGTGCCCCCGCGCCTCGAACATCGCATCCTCGTTCTTAACCGTCTCTGGCAGCCGGTTAATATCGTGGGCGTCCTCCGGGCGATGAGTTTGCTTTTCCGCGGGCGTGCCACGGCTATCCACGCCGACCCCTCCGGTCATCGCGTGCTCAACGCCGAGGAGTGGGTAAAGTTTTCGCTGGAAGATCCGCCCGCTGCCTCCGAGGCCGTGCGCTCTCCTTGTATCTCCCTGCGCGTCCCCCGCGTGCTCTTGCTGGGTGCCTATGATCGAGTCCCGCGTCGCGAGATCCGTTTCAGCCGCCGCAATGTCTATCTGCGCGATGCGAACACTTGCCAGTATTGTGGCCGCACTTT
>CAIKRN010000027.1 GCA_903829855.1 uncultured Opitutia bacterium | reverse complement strand
GCGACGGCTGGCATACGTGCCATGCTCGGCGAAACGGTCGTCGAACCTCGCCACCTCATCCAGCCGCTCTTCGTCACCGAAGGTGAGGTCGCTGAGCCTATCGGCTCCTTGCCCGGCGTCAGCCGCATCCCACTTTCTCAGTTAGCGGCCAAGTGTGCTGAGCTCCAGTTGCTCGGTATCCATGGCGTAGCGCTCTTCCCGAAAGTCGACGCGAGCCGCAAGACCGCCGAAGGCGCCGAAGCACTCAACCCCTCGAACCTCGCCTTCCGGGCCATCCGCGAAGTGAAGGCCAAGTCGCCCGGCACGGTGATTTTCGCCGATATCGCCCTCGACCCTTACACCACGCATGGACACGACGGCATCCTGAACGCCGCCGGCACCGACGTGGACAATGACCGTACCGTTGAAGCGCTCGTGAAGATGTCGCTCTTCACCGCCCAGGCCGGCGCCGATTTCGTGGCCCCGTCCGACATGATGGACGGACGCGTGAAGGCGATCCGCAAGGCACTCGATATCTCCGGCCACAGCGGCACCGGCATTCTCGCTTACTCCGCCAAATTCGCTTCGGCCTTCTATGGACCGTTCCGCGACGCCATCGGCAGCGCCCGCAAGGCTGGCGAAGCCCCGATTTCGAAGGCCACCTATCAGATGAATCCGGCCAACCGCCGCGAGGCCGCTCGTGAGGCGATTCTCGATGCGGAAGAAGGTGCCGACCTCCTGATGGTGAAGCCCGCGGGCGCCTACCTCGACATCATCCGCGACCTACGCGAGTCGACGAGCCTGCCAATCGCCGCTTACCAAGTCTCGGGCGAATACGCCCAACTGCACGCCGCCGCCGAGAAAGGCTGGCTCGACCTCCGCGCCACGCGCGACGAGTCGCTCCTCGCCATCCGCCGTGCTGGTGCCGACGTGATCCTGACTTACTTCGCGGAGGCCTACGCCCGAGACTTCGCAGCGAAAAAGTAAGCCTAAGGTTCGAACAATCTGAGCATGAACGAAGGAGCCGAACTCCCACACCGCACGGAGAGGCGGATCGCCTTCTGGTTGCCAATCATTTTGGTCATGATCGAAGCGGTAGGCGTACTTTTTATTCTCGGTAATCCTCTAAAGGATTTGGAAAATATCCCCGTAGTGGCGGGCTACCTGCTGGCGACCACCCTGCCCTACCTACTGCTGGCGCTCGCCGCCCACAGTCGCTCGCGTATGCTTTTCAGGGGTTCACTCATAATCACCATTCTAGTGATCCTCGCGGATTTACTAGGCCTAGGGAGGAGCGACATGTGCCGCGAAATCCTCTGGCTACTCTTCGTTAAGGCTAACGAAATCTCCGGCGTGATGATCTTGCTGGCGGTGCTTTGGGTGACGGCATGGTACCAGAAGCGTGCTAAATAAAAAGGCGCGGAACGCTCCGCGCCTTGGTGGACCACTCGCCGCTTCCGCTTACAGGAAGAGCGGCTTGATGTGGCGATCGAAGAGATTACAGGTCACGTTGCGTGCGCAGTCAGCCCGATAAGTTTTCAGCGCATTCAGGTAGCGCGGGCCCATCTTGGCCGCGACCTTGAAGCCGACGTGGATGAGCTGGCGGATGTTGGCGTTGTAGAGCGGGTTCTTCTGATCGTGGCGCAGGGCGCCGACGTATTGCACGCTTGTCCAGCCATTCACTTCAGCCACGGAGGGCAACTTAGAGCGATCGATGTCGATGACCGTCGCATAAGGTAGGCAAAGCTCATCCATGTGGGCATGGGCTTCAGCGTAGATTTCTTTCGCGATGACGAGTCCTTCGCCACCGGCTTCGGCGAGACCGATGCATTCTTCGAGCCAATTGGTACCTGCGGTCTTCACGTGAACGCCAGCGCCATGTTTGGCGAGAGCCCGGCGGATGGCTGGGTAGATGGAGAACTTATCGCTGCCGCTATGCACGGAGAGCTTCAGGTTAGCCGAGAGGCCATACTGCTTAACGGCGTGCGCGATAACGCAAAGGTCGTCATTGAATTCGCGTTCGAATTGGGCGACGTCGCCGACGTAATCGACACCCTTATTGAAACGACCGGTGAACTTCGGAGCGATGGTCTGGATTGGTACGCCTTCATCTGCGATGGCCGCGAGGATGATCAGCAATTCAGGCGGGGTCTGCGGATTATCGGTCTCATCCATCGAGATTTCGGGGACGAAGCGGCCGACGCCCTTCACGGAGACGATGTGGCGGTAGACCTTGCCGGCTTCCTGGACAGCCAGCAGGAACTTGGCGGCCGTGCGCTCGACGTCGGCACGCGTGGTCGTGAACGGACGGTCGATGCCGGCGAGGGTGATGGTGCCGACGAGCTCAGGGTGGCGGTCGACGAAACCCTTGACCGTAGCAGGGTCGGCGGGCTGAGCAATGAAGTCAGCGACGTCGATGGTGAAGAAGTCAGAGACGCCGACGAAACGATCGACGGTCTTCAGGCCGATATGGTCGGCATCAAGGAAGTAGGGAGCGGTCCAACCGAGGGCCTTTACGGCGGCATCCGCCGCCGCGCGAGTGCTGGTCGGCTCGGAGCCGATGATATTGTGCTCGCGGTTGGACTTATTCCAGACCGGCACGATTTCGACGCCGAGTTTCTGGGCCGCGATGCAGGCAGCGAGCTGGGCTTCGGCTTCGTGGGCGAAGCGGTCGCCCATACCGAGGGAGAATTTACCGATGACGAGAGGTTGCGAGGACATGAGGGTCGAGGGAAAGTCCCACATTCAAAAGGCGGGTCGTGCGTCAGGGCAATCCTTCGCACGCTTAAACTTACGCCGAATAGCCTCATTTAAACCGCGCCAAGCCCGTCGCTTGTCCTTGCCCTTAGCGCCGTCGTTCACCTTTACTCCCCAACCTCTCCTATGCACCTGAAGATTGCCGTCCTCCCTGGCGACTACATCGGCCCCGAAGTCATGGCCGCCGCCCTGCCCGTCCTCGAGGCTGTCCTGAAGAAATCAGGCCACACGCTCGAGCACTCCACGCATGACGTGGGCGGTGCCGGCATCGACAACCATGGTAAAGCCTTGCCGGATTCGACCCTCGAAGCCTGCCGTGCCGCGGATGCCATCCTCTTCGGTTCTGTCGGCGGACCCAAGTGGGAGAAACTCCCCCCAGCCGAACAGCCCGAGCGCGCCTCCCTGCTCCCTCTCCGGAAGCACTTCACCCTCTACGCCAACGTCCGTCCCGGCCTGTTACTGAAGAACCTGATCGACACCTCGCCCATCCGCCCGGACCGCATTCCGAATGGCGTCGACATGGTCTGCATCCGCGAGCTTACCGGCGGCCTGTACTTCGGCCCGAAGTCCACGACGACGCTCGCCGATGGCGACATCGAAGCCATCGACACGATGGTCTATCGCAAGTCCGAGATTGAGCGCATCACCGACGTCGCCATCGCCACCGCGCGCGGCCGACGCAAGCACATCACCCTCGTTGATAAGGCTAATGTCCTCCAGACCTCCGTGCTCTGGCGCAAGGTCGTCGCCGACCGTCTCAAGGCCACCGCGCCCGACATCACCCTCGCGGTCATGTATATCGATAACGCTGCGATGCAGCTCGTCCTCAAGCCCTCGCAGTTCGACGTCCTCCTAACCGAGAATATGTTCGGTGACATTCTCTCTGACGAAATGGCCGTCATCTGCGGTTCCCTCGGCATGATGGCTTCCGCTTCGCTCGGCCTGAACCGCAACCGACACGGTTACGGCTACGGCCTCTTTGAGCCTTCGGGCGGCACCGCCCCGGACATTGCGGGCCAGGATAAAGCCAATCCCTGTGCGCAAATTCTTTCCGTCGCGCTCATGCTCCGCCACTCCTTCGGCCTCGAAACTGAGGCGAAGTCCATCGAAGCCGCGGTCGAGAAGACCATCGCCGAAGGCATCCGCACCGCGGATATCGCCGCCGGCGGCAAGGCTGTGGGCACGAAGGCTATGGGTGCGGCGATTCTCGCCCGCCTCTAATCGTGGACGAAGCGGAACGACAGCGCGCAGCCGAACGTCGACGGGAGGCCGTGTGCAGTCCGTTCATGCGCATCACGCGTTTCCCCGTGGAAGTTGCGCGTGACCTGCTTGATGCTGGCTACTACCGCGTCGACCAGCTCGCTGGCCGCTCGCCCGAGACCCTGCTCTCGGAAATCAAAGCCCGCTCTAAAGAAAAGCCCGGCCTGCACTATTTGCCCGCCCTCAAGATGGCCGTCTACTTCGCCGAGTCCGATAATCCCGACCCCAAGAAGTTGTTCCTGGATCAGTGGCAGTGACCTCGGCAGGGCTCTCGACAGTTAATCAGAGGAGGGGTTGACCCCTGTCGGCATAAGAGAATACAAGAGGGCATGCGCCCCCTCGCCCTACTCTGCCTTTCCCTCTTCGCCCTCGCCGTTCGCGCGGCGGACGCCCCGCTGACCTACGTCGGCACCGACGGGGCTGGCAAAGGCAAGAAGGTCGTGCTCATCGCCAACGACCACGAATATAAATC
>CAIKRN010000026.1 GCA_903829855.1 uncultured Opitutia bacterium | reverse complement strand
GATGGCCACCGCCCGCATATTCATATCGCAGGCGCGCTCCATCAAGCGGTCGATGCGGCTACAGCCGTCGAGCATGCTGTAGTCGGTGTGCACATGCAGATGCACGAAGTCTCGACTGATGTTTGCGGGGTCGGCCATGCGGAGGCCGATAATAGGGAGGGGCTCGCGGTCAGGGGAAGGGCATAATCGGCGGGGTTATTCGCGGTCGGGCGGGAAGGGTGGGCTTGCCTGCCTCTGGGGCGGTGCCCAATGATTGGATATTCCCATGAGCGATCGCCGCCTTTCATCCCTCCAGCAGCTTTTGGTCGGTTTGGTCTTGGGTGCAGGCTACGGCCTCATCTCCCGCCTGCTCTTTGCGCCGATGAGCCATGGCGGCAAGGCGTCAGCATTTTATGCGGTGATGTCCTGCAGCTTCATCTTCTTGGTCCCTTTGGTACTCGGCTTCGTGGTAGTCTGGTTCGGTGAAGTCGAGAAGCGCTGGTTACGCCGGATCATTGGCCCCTGGTTCGCTGGCCTCGCTTTCATGGCGTCGGCGATCGGGTTTAATCTGGAAGGCTGGATTTGTGTGATTCTCTGGCTACCCATCGTCTTGGTCATGTCGACGTTGGGCGGGGTGCTGGCTGGCGTCATCCTAGACCGCCAGCCGTCAGACGGCTCAAAGCGCCTCTGCTTCGCCGCCGTGGCGTTGCTGCCGTTCGTGGCCGGTCCGCTGGAATCATTACGGGAGCGGTCGACGGAGATCGCCACAGTGCACACAGCGATTGAAATCAAGGCCACGCCGGGCCAAGTCTGGAGGCAGATCCGCTCGGTACCCCGCATTACCGAAGCCGAGCACGGCTTCTCGCTGAGCCATAAGCTTGGCTTCCCGCGACCGACCGAGGCGATCCTTGAAGGCACCGGTGTCGGTTCGGTGCGCTATGCCCGCTTCGAGGGCAATGTGCTCTTCGTCGAGAAAGTGACCGAGTGGGCGGAGAATAAGCGCCTGTCGTTTTCCATTGTCGCCGACACGAAGAATATCCCCCCGACGACGTTTGATGAACACGTGACCATCGGTGGGCCGTATTTCGACGTCCTCCATGGTTCTTATTGGATTGAGCCGCGCGGTGCAGACCGCGTCGTGCTGCACCTCGCCAGCGACCAGCGTCTCTCGACAGGCTTCAACTTCTACTCCCACTGGTGGACCGAATGGCTGATGAACGACTTGCAGGCTTATATCCTGCGGATTATCAAAGCCCGCGCCGAGCAGGCCGCGTAAGCGCCGCGCTTACTTCACCTTCACGAAGGTACGCTTGCCGGCCTGAATCACCCATTCGCCCGCAGGCTTAGTGACTTTCAGGGCTGGATCAGAGACCTTGTCTTCGCCGATCTTGACCGCGCCACCCTCGATGAGCCGGCGGATTTCCTTTTTAGAGGGGAAGAGATTCGTTGCAGCCAAGAGGTCGACGATGCCCACTTCGGCGGCTCCGCCCGAGACGGCCTCCCAGGCGAATTCCGGCATATCGGTCCGCACGCCGCCCTTGGAAAAGACATTCTCAAACTCCGCCCGTTCTTTCGTACCGGCGCCGGCACCGTGGAATTTATCTGTCAGGCGTGTAGCGAGTTGCTTCTTGGCCTCCATCGGGTGGCCGGCCTTGAGCTCGGCGATTTCTTCCGGTGCGCACAAGAGAAGGAGGTCGTAGTAGACCCACATCGTCGCATCGGGCACCGACATGATGCGGCCGAACATATCTTTCGCACCGTG
>CAIKRN010000025.1 GCA_903829855.1 uncultured Opitutia bacterium | reverse complement strand
GCGGTCCGCACGCTCGTGGCCCAGCACCTGCTGCGTTACGACCAAGACGTCACCGACCATAATCTCCCGTTGCTCGTCTGGACGGGTATCCGCGAGCTTTCACCGACTGAACTTGCGAATTGCGCCCACGTCAGCCGCGTGCCCCTTGTTACCAAGCTCATCTCCCGCCGCATCGCCGAAGCTTCCGTGAAGGATCCGGCGGCGTTGAATGCCCTGATCGAAGGCTTTTCCCAGATGCCGGAAGGGCAGTCATCCGTGGTCGCTGGCATGGCTGAGGCCTTGAAGGGCCTCCGCAAGGCGACCAAGCCCACGGCCTGGGATCGCTTCGTCTCCATGATTCCCGCTGCCGATGCCGCCACGGCCGTGATGGTGCGTCAGCTCAATGTCATCTTCGGCGACGGTCAGGCCCTCGCGGATATCCGCCTGGTCGCCCTCGATGAGAAGGCCTTGATGGAACAGCGCAGCGTCGCGTTGCTCTCGCTGATTGAAGCCAAGGACAAGAACCTGCGGGCCGATTGCGAGAAACTCCTAAACACGCGCGGGTTGAGCCTGGAGGCCGTCCAAGGCCTGACGCAGTTCGACGATGCGGCGGTGGCGAAAAAGATCATCGCCCGTTATCCGCAGCTCTACCCGCATGAGCGCCCGCAGGTCATCATGGCGCTGGTTTCGCGTGCGAAGTTCGCAACGGAACTTTTGGCCGCCATCGAAGCAGGGAAGCTCGGCAAGGAAGACCTCGGGCCCGCGGCCGCCCGGCAGATTCGGGCCTTCAACAACGAGAAGCTCACCGCTCAGTTGACCAAAGTTTGGGGCGAGGCCCGGGAGACCTCCGCTGACAAGCTTAAGCTCGTCGCCGAGTTTAAGTCCCGCCACACGCCTGAATCACTCGCCAAGGGTGATCAGAGCAAAGGACGGGCGATTTTTGCGAGCGTGTGTGGCCAGTGCCATAAACTCTATGGCGAAGGTGGTGCACTTGGGCCTGACCTCACCGGCAGCGGCCGCCACGAGATTAATTACCTGATTGAGAACATCGTCGACCCCAGCGCCGTCGTGGACTCGGCGTATTATCTGAATACCCTCACGCTCAAGGACGGTCGCGTCCTCAGCGGCATCGTCGGTGCGCAGACCGAGCAGACGCTCACACTGCGAGCCATCGGGCAAGAGACCGTCATCGACAAGCAGGACATTAAATCGCGCCAGACATTGCCCATCTCGCTCATGCCGGAAGGACTCCTGCAGGCCTTCACGCCTGAGCAGCAGCGCGACCTCCTCGCCTACCTCATGGGCAACGCCCAGGTCCCGTTGGCGAAGTAAGTTTACGATCCACCTAGCGGCAGGCCTTCTCGTTCGCTCTCCGTCTCAATGACGGCGGGGGCGGAGGGGCGGCGGGCGGGGCCGAGGTCATGCACATGGGCGGTCGAGGTACGGCGGAGCTCGGCGACCCAGGCGGGGACTGGGCCCTCGCCGCGATTGGAGGTATCGGTCCGGTGGGTGGCGCCGGTGAGCGTTTCGACTACTGCCTCCATCTTCGGCCAGAAGCCGATAAATTCCAGCAACGGGTTCACCATATTAGTGATCGGGCAATAGTAGGTGTTCTTGGGGTCCGTATGGTGCAGGCCATGCTGGCGCGGCGTCTGGAGCAGATGGATGTCTTGGAGGAACGAGACGATGCGACCGTTCTCGGCCCGCGTCTGGTGGGACCACTTGTGGATTTGGTTGGCGTTGGCGCAGATGGCGACGAACAGCCCGACATGCCAGGTGAGCACGCCAGCCCAGGCGGTGGCCCCGATGAGGACGATGCCGAGGAGCACGAGGTCCCAGGAGCTTTGCCACCAATTGAGTTTCGTGAAATGCCGAGGATAGTGATGGTGGACGATATTGGGACGGATCATCAGCGGGCCAACCAACGGCGTGGTTTCCGTGCCGTAAGCATCCTCCAGCCAATGGACGAGGCCGGAGATGAAGTCAGCGAGCACGATGACCCCGATGGCCTGGGCGCAGATGAGGACGAACGAGCTCATTTTTAAGGTTAATATTATAACGCCGCCGGGGGGCGGGGCGTTAATCGATAAACCTGATGGCGGCATCGATATATCTGATAAGCACCCCCGAAGGGCGTTGCTTCGGGGGGGTGGGGGCGGTGAGATGGCCTCACCCCGATGAACGTCCATCACCTTGAGCTATTCTATTACGTCGCCAAGCATGGGGGGATCAGCGCGGCGGTCCGGCACATCCCTTATGGCATCCAGCAGCCAGCCGTGAGTGGCCAGATGTCCTCCTTGGAAGACCAGACGGGCGTCCGGCTCTTTGAGCGTACCCCCTTCCGGCTCACGGCGGCTGGCAAGAAACTCTTTGCCCATATCGAGCCATTTTTCAATGGGTTGCCGGCCGTGGCGGATAAGCTGCGGGGCGAGGATAAGCCCGAGTTACGCCTCGGTGCCGCCGAACTACTCCTGCTGCATCACATTCCCACGGTGACTCGCCGTCTGCGCACACAATTCCCCAAGCTACTACTCAGCATGCGATCAGGCTATCAGACGCAGTTTGAGACCTGGTTGGCCGATGGGGTTATTGATATCGCCGTGGTGCCCATTGATGAGCGTCCGAACGTGAAGTTCCGCCAGCTGCGCCTGACGCGCGTGCCGCTCGTTTTGATTGTCCCGCGCAAGTCGCCCATCAAGACCGCGGCGGAACTCTGGAAGCACAAGAAGATCACCGAGCCGCTGGTCGGCCTGCCTCTGGCGACCACCGTCATGCGGAGTTTCCAGCGCGACTTAAAGCGACGCGGCGTCACTTGGAATCAATCGATCGAAGCCACATCCATGGAGCTCGTTACCAGCTATGTGGCCAATGGCGAAGGCTATGGGGTGAACCTCGCGCTCGGCGGCGGGGCTGATCATCCGGAAGTACGGGCCTTGCCGCTTGATGATTTCAAGCCCATGAGCGTCGGCCTCATGTGGAAGGGCGAACCCTCCGAGCTGGTGCGTAGTGCGCTCATTGAACTTCAGCGCTACACCCGCGAGACTTGGCCGGAGTGGTCGATCGACGACGAACTGCCCGCGGCGAAGGGTGCCCGTAAGGTTCGGTAAGGAGGGCGGATTTTAGAAATTCAACCTTGGGCGAGTTCCTTGTTGGACCGACTTGACATGCTTAAGGAGTAATACATTGTATTACCCATGCATAAAAAACTGACCAAGCTCGGTAATTCCCAAGGACTCGTTTTCGATGCCGCTCTGATGGAGCTCGCCCGCCTTAAGGTCGGGGATGACGTCAATGTCGAGGTGCATGAAGGCGGC
>CAIKRN010000024.1 GCA_903829855.1 uncultured Opitutia bacterium | reverse complement strand
GCCGGCTGCGGTGACGTTCTCCTTATGACCAAGGCGGGCCCAGATCTCCTCGCACACGTGCGGGGCGAACGGCGCCGCGAGGCGCACGAAGTCTTCGACGGTCGAGCGCCGCAGGGCAGGGGACTTCTCGGCGACGTTCATGAGGATCATCATCTGCGAGATGGCGGTGTTGAACTGAAGGGTCTCGATGTCCTTCTCGACCTTTTGGATGGTGCGATGGAGTTCGCGGACGAGCTCTTCGGATTCGGCGCCATCGGCGCTGATCTTCGTCGAGACCTTGCCGGTATTCTCGTCGACCGCCAGACGCCAGAGGCGACGGAGGAAGCGGGTGATGCCGATGATGCCGTCGGAGTTCCAAGGCTTGGAGGCCTCGAGTGGTCCGAGGAACATCAGATACATGCGGAGCGCATCTGCCCCGTGATCCTTGACGATCGAGTCTGGGTTCACGACGTTGCCGCGACTCTTGGACATCTTCTCGCCGTCTTCACCCATGATGAGTCCTTGGTGAAAGAGTTTTTTGAACGGCTCAGCGGTCGGCAGGACGCCGATTTCAAAAAGGAATCGGTGCCAGAAGCGTGCGTAAAGGAGGTGGAGCACGGCGTGCTCGGCGCCGCCGATATAGAAGTCGGGGCAGCCCCAGTATTCCAGGTCGGCCTTGGAGGCGATCGCCTCGGCGTTCTTCGGGTCGATGTAACGGAGGTAATACCAGCAGGAGCCAGCCCACTGCGGCATGGTGTTGGTCTCGCGCGAGGCCTTGATCCAGAGCGGACCGGGCTGCGGCAGGGACTGGGAGACGGTTGCTCCCGAGGAGACGTCATACCAGACCTCAGTCCATTCAGGTTCCTTCGACAGCGGAGAGTCGCCGGTCGGAGAAGGCTGGTAGGATTTGACCTGTGGCAGGGTCAGCGGGAGTTGCTTTGAGGTGAGCGGGACGGCGCACACTTCGACGCCGTTGAGTTGGCAGGTGACGGGTTCCTTCGGGAGGAATTCACGCACTTCAGAATCGGCCGGAATCTTGGCGTAGTCTGCCCGTGAAACCCAGAGCAGCGGGAAGGGTTCACCCCAGTAGCGCTGACGCGAGAAGAGCCAGTCGCGCAGCTTGAAGTTCACGGCGAGCTTACCCTGACCCTTAGATTCAAGGTCGGCGGTGATCTTCTTCTTGGTCTCGGTGGCGGAGAGGCCGTCGAACGGACCCGAGTTCACCATCGGGCCGTCTTCGGTCCAGGGCTGCTCGTTGACGTCGATGGCTTCCTTTGAGCCGACGACCTGGATGATCGGAAGCTTGAATTCCTTGGCGAATTCCCAATCGCGTTCGTCGTGCGCGGGCACGGCCATGATGGCTCCGGTGCCGTACGTGATGAGTACGTAGTCGGCGGTCCAGACCGGAATCTTCGCGCCGTTGACGGGGTTGATGGCGTAGGCGCCAGTGAATACGCCGGTCTTCTTCTTTTCGGCAAGGTCCGTACGCTCGAGGTCACTCTTATTGCGAATCGCGGCGACGTAGGCTTCGACGGCGTTCTTCTGGTCGGCCGTGGTGATTTTCGTGATCAGCGGGTGCTCGGGGGCGATGACCATGTAGGTCGCGCCGTAGAGCGTGTCTGGTCGGGTCGTGAACACCGTCAGGGTGTCGTCATGGCCATCGAGCTTAAAGGTGACTTCCGCGCCTTCGGATTTACCGATCCAGTTCTTTTGGAGGCGTTTGGTGGAGTCAGGCCAATCGACGTGGTCGAGGCCTTCGATGAGCTTGTCGGCGTAGGCGGTAATACGCAGGACCCACTGGCGGATCGGGCGACGTTCCACGGGGTGGTTACCACGATCAGAGCGCGGTCCTTCTGGCGTGTTGAGGACTTCTTCGTTGGCGAGGACCGTGCCGAGGGCGGGGCAGAACCAGACGGGCTTCTCGGAGACGTAGGCGAGGCCGTGGCGGAAGAGCTTCAGGAAGATCCACTGCGTCCAGCGGAAATAATTTTCGTCGGTCGTGGAGAGTTCGCGGTCCCAGTCGATGGCGAAGCCGAGCATCTGCAGCTGGCGACGGAAATTATCAATATTACGCTTGGTCTGCACGGCGGGGTGTTCGCCGGTGGCGATCGCGTGCTGCTCGGCGGGGAGACCGAAGGCATCCCAACCCATCGGGTGGAGGACGTTAAAGCCGTTGGCCTTCTTGTAGCGGGCGAGGATGTCGGACGCGGTGTAGCCCTCGGGGTGGCCGATGTGCAGGCCAGCGCCGGACGGGTAGGGGAACATGTCCAGGACGTAGTACTTCGGCTTGCCGCAGGTGATGGGCTCGGCGCGGAAGGTGGCTTGGGTTTTCCAAGTGGCCTGCCACTTCTGTTCGAAGGCGGGGAAGTCGTAGCTCCCGGGTTTTGTTTCCGAAGTGTCCATGAATGCGTGCAGATAGAAGGCTTGGGACGATGCTGGCAAGGTTTTGGAGAGTCCGGCGGCCCTATCCCGCTTGCCTAGGCCGTCCGGCGAGGGTTATCTGCGGTAATGAACGTGCTCGTCGTGGGCGGTGCCGGCTACATCGGCAGCCATTGCGTCCGGCAGGCGTTAGCCGCCGGGCATCAAGTGGCCGTGCTGGATAATCTTTCCTACGGCCATGCGGAATCAGTACCTGCGGGGGTGCGCTTGTTTCGTGTCGATATGGGTGATCAGGCTTTGGTCCGTGACGCTTTACGCACCCACCAAACGGAGGTAGTGATTGATTTCGCTGCCTTCACCAATGTCGGCGAATCCGTCCAGCAGCCTGAACGCTATCACGAAAACAACGTCGTGCGCACCGAGGGTCTGCTCCAAGCGATGCTTGCCGAGGGCGTTAAGAAACTGGTCTTCTCGAGCACCTGCGCCACCTATGGTATCCCGGAGAAGATGCCGATGACAGAGGATCTTCCCCAGAACCCGATCAACCCCTACGGCGCCACCAAGCTCGCGGTCGAAAAGCGTCTACGTGAGCTAGCCGCCTCGCACGGCCTTAGCTTCGCGGCCTTCCGCTACTTCAATGCCGCCGGTGCTTCGGCGGATGCCGCCATCGGCGAAGACCATTCTCCCGAGACACATCTGATCCCCCTCGCCATCGCCGCCGCCCTTGGCCGTCGCCCGCCGCTGAAGGTCTTCGGTTCCGATTACCCGACCCCGGATGGCACATGCCTACGTGACTACGTCCATGTGGACGACCTTTCCCGGGCCCACCTCGACGTGCTGCCTCAACTGAATCAGCCCGGGCAGGCCTTGTTCTATAATCTCGGAACGGGCACCCCGTATTCGGTCAAAGACGTCATGGGCAGCGTTGCTCGCGTGCTCGGGCGACCCGTGCCGTATGAGTGCGCCGAGCGGCGCGAAGGAGATCCGCCCGCGCTTTACGCCGATGCTTCCAAGGTGAAGCGGGAGCTCGGTTGGACACCGCGTTATGATACCCTCGACAGTGTCGTGCTGACGGCATGCAATTGGCACCTTGCCCGGCCGAAGGGCTTCGCCTCCTGAACCAATGTCCGAACAACTCCATCCCCACTGGCGGATTCAGTATATCCGCTCTCGCAAGGCCCCCGGTGCGGGTAGTCCGTTTGCCGCCTTGCTCGCGGCGAAGGATGACGAGGCGAATTTGATTCTTCATCGCGGTCTACACTGCTTTGTCATTCTCAATAACTCTCCGTATAACCCTGGGCATCTGATGGTGCTACCGAATCGTGAGATTGGTGAATTGGCGGAGTTGAACGCCGCGGAGCGGGTGGAGATGATGGACTTACTCGTTCGTTGTCAGGCGGTGTTGCAGAAGGTGATGACGCCGGCGGGTTTCAATGTGGGGCTTAATCTCGGCAAGGCCGCGGGTGCGGGTATTCCGACGCATCTTCATTTCCATATCGTGCCGCGCTGGGAGGGGGACCATAACTTCATGCCCGTCCTCGCCGACACCCGGGTGCTCCCGCAGGCACTCGGTGAACTATGGTCGCGGCTTAAGCCCGAATTTACTCAAGCATGAGCCGTATCGTCGATGTCTCCGTCCGCCACCCGCGGACCAAGGTTTCGACCATCTCGGTCGTGCGGCTTGTGCACGCCCTAGATAAATTGCGCGGCTATCGCTGTCCGGAAGGGGCACTTTCGATTGCCTTCCTCGGCGACAAGGAGACCGCCAAACTGCATGACGATTTCCTGGGCGATCCGACGGTGACGGATGTGATTACCTTCGTCGGTGAAGATCACCCCGGTGAGCCGTTTGCCGGTGAAATCTGTGTGAATATCGATCAGGCCCGGCGGGCGGCCAAAGAACACAAGGTCACGCTCTCCACGGAGCTCAGGCTCTACGTGGCCCACGGCTGGCTGCATCTTTCCGGTTTGCGCGATAGTAATAAGAAAGAGTCGGCGGCCATGCGCGTCGGCGAGGCGGTGGCGATTTCGCATCTCGACAAACTCGGGACGAAACTGACGGTCCGCGATTAAGTTGCTCGCCCTGGGAGCAGTCCACGGCCAACTTTCGGCCAGGATGAAGCGTACCGTCATCATTCACTCAGGTGGAATGGATTCCACCGTGCTCCTGGCGCACTTGCTGGCCGAGGGTAGGGAAGTGCATGCGCTTTCCATCGACTACGGCCAGCGCCACCGACGGGAGCTCGTCGCCGCCGCGGAAATTTGCACCCATTACAAGGTGCCCCACCGCATCGCTGACCTGCGCGGCCTGACGCCGCTCTTTGGTGCCAACGCACTCACGGATTCCCATATCGATGTCCCCGAAGGTCATTATGAGGAAGTGAGCATGAAGGCCACCGTGGTTCCTAATCGTAACATGCTCCTCATCGCGACCGCCGCCGCCTGGGCGATGTCGCTCAAGGCTACCTCTGTCGCCTATGGCGCCCATGGTGGCGATCATGCGATTTACCCCGATTGCCGGCCGGCTTTTGCCGATGCCTTGGATAAGGCCATCCGCCTCGCGGATTGGCATGAGGTTTCGCTTGAGCGCCCGTTCGTGGGCATGGACAAGACCGCTATCGTGAAGCGCGGTGTCGAACTCGGCGTCCCGTTCGTATTAACCTGGTCGTGCTACGTCGGCGGCGACAAGCACTGCGGTAAGTGCGGCACTTGCGTGGAGCGCAAGGAAGCTTTCGTGCGTGCCGGTGAGGTCGACCCGACCGTTTATCTGGGCTGATTGGGTCGTTTGCGGGATTTTGCGACGAATCGGGTTCGGTTGTGCCTTGCGGCTCGCTGGGCCTATCCTCTATTTCGGAGGACGTCCGTATGTTCACCTGCAGCAAAATCTACCG
>CAIKRN010000023.1 GCA_903829855.1 uncultured Opitutia bacterium | reverse complement strand
CGCCCTTCGACTTGCAGGAGGGCCAATGTCGGTCAAGGCTCGGGGGATGAGGCCCCTGATGATTATAGCCCTGCTGGCTGCTGTCGCCGGATCGGCGTTGGAGGTGCGGGTCCAGCTGCCCGAGCAGGGGGTGGACGATCGGCTAAAGGCCTTCGCTGCCCGTTCGGAATCTCTGGTGGTTGAATGGGAGCCCAAGGTGGCGGTGGCCCTCGGAGTGCCGGTCGAACGTCGGCCGAAATCCGTCACGATTATTTTCCGGGACATGAAGGGGGTCGCTTATTGGGATGGTAAGGCAATCAACGTCGCGACGGCGTGGGTGGCCGGGCATCCGGATGATGCTGGTCTGGTCGTCCATGAACTTACCCACGTGCTGCAGGGTTACCGCAAGGCCCCAGGCTGGATGACGGAGGGGCTGGCCGACTATGTTCGCTTTCAGCTGATGGAGAAAGGGAAGTTCGGTATCCGTATCGACCCCTCCAAGAACAAGCCTACGGACTCTTATCGTGTGACTGGTTATTTCTTAGCCCAAGCGGAGAAGAAGTATCCTGGGCTTATCGTGAAACTTAATCAGGCCTGCTTCGAGGGTGTGCCCGTGGACAAGGTTTTTGCCTCCCACTGTGATGGGCGGACGTATGAGCAGGCGTGGGCTGAACTGGTGGCGCCGGCCAAGAAGTAGCTATGGCGACCATCCGCATCCTGGAAGATACGGTCGCTAACCAAATCGCCGCCGGCGAAGTGGTTGAGCGGCCCGCCGCGGTGGTCAAGGAACTGCTGGAGAACTCGCTCGACGCTGGTGCCCGGCGCGTGACCGTAGACTTCTCCCGCGGGGGTAAGGCGCAGATGATTGTCGATGATGATGGGAAGGGCATGACCGGAGATGAGGCGCTGCTGAGTCTGGAGCGTCACGCGACGAGTAAGATTCGTATTGCGGCCGACCTCGACCGCATTGCCACTTTTGGTTTCCGCGGCGAAGCGCTCCCTTCCATCGCAAGTGTCGCCCGCTTTACGATGCAAACCCGCCCGACGGAGGCGCCCTCTGGCACGGAAATCTCGGTCAACGCTGGTAAACTAGTCCATTGCCGCGAACACGGGATGGCTCCAGGCACTCGCATTGAGGTGGCCAATCTTTTCCACCCGGTCCCGGCGCGACTCAAGTTTCTGAAGTCCGATGAGACCGAGGCAGCGCACATTGTTCGGCTAGTCCGCCTCTATGCAGTCGCTCATCCAGAAGTTGGGTTCCTCTTGCGCGAAGATGGCCGCGAGATTTTCCGGTCGCCGGGTAATGCGCCTTTGCTTGATCGCGTCCGTGAAATCTGGGGTCGGCAGGTGGCGGAAGAGGTAACGCTCATGCCAGTCTTTGCCCGCCCAGGGATGAAGCTCAGTGGGCTCCTCGGGAAGCCTGGGGTCAGTCGTGGCACTCGGCAGGACTTGGTCACGGTAGTGAATGGACGCCCGGTGGATAGTCGCACGATGGCCTTTGCGCTGACGGAGAGCTATCACACGTTGATCCCTAAGGGCCGATATCCGCTCGCCTTCGTTTTCCTCGAAATGGATCCGGCGTGGGTCGATGTGAATGTCCACCCCGCTAAGCGCGAGGTGCGTTTCCGTGATGAAGCCCGCGTCCGCAATTTTCTGATTGAATCCGTGCTCGCCGTCCTGCGTTCGCACGGTGGTGACGGCTTGCCCGCCCAGACGGTGCCGGCGGTCGCCCCATTGGTCGCGGGAGTCGCTCCCGTGGTCAGTATCGCCGCGCCTGTTTCACCCACGATTCCCATCCCGACATCTACGGGGGTGGCGGTGCCGGCACCCGTGGCGTCTGCACATGCTCCCGCCGTGCGACTCGGCTGGAGGCTGCTTTCGCGCCTGCGCGAAGAGCGTGCCGTCTTTGAGACTCCGACGGGGTTGGCGATTCTCGACATCGGTGCCGCGCATCAACGTGTGCTCTACGAATCCATCCTTAAGCAGTTCTCCGAACAGAAGCCAGTCAGTCAATCCATGTTGATGCCTTTGGCGATGGAGCTCGAACCGCTACCAGCCGCGGTACTGCGTGAACGCCTTCCGTTACTCATGTCGGCGGGTTTTGATTTCGAAGAATATGGCCGTAATTTCTGGAGGATTGCGGCACTTCCCGCATGGCTCGAGCCGGAGGGCGCCTTAGATTTTGTACGCGATTTACTCGCTGAAATGGCACGTCGGGAGGGCGACTTTGGTCGGCCGTCGCTAGCGTATGACGCGCTCGCAAAACTGGCCGTAGGGAAAGCCCGCCGGAAGGGCGACGCCATGTCTGAAGGTGAACTGATGGAGCTAGTGCAGTCTTTATTCCGGACGGCTCAACCTGGGACGTGCCCGCGGGGTCGACGTACTTATGTCGAATGGACCGATGCCGATCTCGGTCGTCGGTTCGGCTGATTAGCGCCGTCCGCGTTTACGAGTAGGGGAGGCGGGCTTGCCGGTGCGGAGCGATTCAATTTGGTCGCGCAGTACGGCGGCACGCTCGAACTGAAGTTCATCCGCCGCTTCCAGCATCTCCGCTTCCATGTCGGCCAGCACTAAAGCGATGTCGCGATCGTCCGTCCCTTCGGCGACGGCGAGGGCGTCTTCAGCTTCGGCTTCGACGAGGCTTTCTTCAATTGGACGCATGGTGCCCTTTGGAGTGATGCCATGTTTCAGATTGTAGGCTTCTTGGCGTTTGCGACGGTCAGCGCAGATGGTCATCGCACGACTGAGCGAGCGAGTCATGACGTCGGCGTAAAGCAGGACCTTGCCCTCGACGTGGCGAGCCGCCCGGCCGGAGGTTTGAATGAGGCTCGTTTCACTGCGAAGGAAGCCTTCTTTGTCCGCATCGAGGATGCCGACTAAGGCGACCTCGGGGAGGTCTAGGCCTTCGCGGAGTAGGTTCACGCCCACGAGGACATCGAACTGGCCAGCGCGCAAGCGGCGCAAAATTTCGACGCGCTCGATGGCATCAATGTCCGAATGGAGGTATTCGACCTTCAGTCCGCTATCCCTCATGAAATTGGCGAGGTCTTCGGACATCCGCTTGGTCAGCGTGGTCACCAAGGTGCGGAAGCCGCGGGCGGCGGTGGCCTTGGCTTCGCCGATGATATCTTCGACTTGCCCGGCAATAGGGCGCACTTCCATGACAGGGTCTAGCAGACCAGTCGGACGAATGACTTGTTCGGCAACCACGGTCGAGACGGCGTATTCGTGGGGCGCTGGGGTGGCTGAGACATAGACGGCCTGTTTAACTTTCTCGTCAAATTCATCCGGCATCAGGGGGCGATTTTCCAGGGCGGACGGCAGACGGAAGCCGAATTCCACTAAGCGCTCTTTGCGGGCGCGGTCACCATGGTACATGCCCCGAATCTGCGAGACCGAGACGTGGCTTTCGTCGATGAAGACCAGCATGTCATCCGGAAAGAAATCAAGTAGACAGTGCGGGCGCTCGCCGGGTTTACGCCCCGACATATGCATCGAATAGTTTTCAATGCCTGGGCAGAAGCCCGTTTCGCGAAGCATCTCAAGGTCGTGTTCGACGCGCATGCGGATACGCTGGGCCTCGACGAGCCGGTTGTTCTTTTCGAAGTAGTCGACGCGCGCTTCCAGTTCATCGCGAATGGCTTGACCAGCGGCTTTCACCCGTCCGGGTGCGGTCACGTATTGATTAGCTGGGTAGAGGTCGAATTTATCCAGCTGTTTGCCGGGCTTCACGCTTATGGGGTCGAGCTCGCGGATGGCCTCGAGGGTGTCGCCCCAAAATTCAAGGCGAATCGCGGACTCCATGTAGGCCGGCCAAACATCAATCGTCTCGCCGCGGGCCCGGAAATTGCAGCGCTCCAGGATGGCATCATTGCGCGTGTATTGATTGGCCACCATCTTCGCCAGTAGCTCATCACGTCGCATCGTCATGCCCGCTTTCAGGGAAATCATCGCGGCGATGAAATCTTCCGGTGAGCCAAGCCCGTAAATGCAGGAGACGGAGGCGATGACGACTACATCGCGCCTGGAGAGGAGGGCGGAGCTGGCGCTGATGCGCAGGCGTTCAATGTCTTCGTTGATCGCCGAATCTTTCTCAATAAAAGTGTCGGTCGAAGGCACGTAGGCCTCCGGCTGGTAGTAGTCGTAGTAACTGACGAAGTATTCGACGGCGTTCTGCGGGAAGAAATTCTTGAACTCGGAGTACAGTTGGGCGGCGAGGGTCTTGTTATGGGAGATGACCAGTGCGGGGCGTTGGGCTTGGACGATGAGGTTTGCCATCGTGAATGTCTTGCCGGAGCCGGTGACGCCCAGGAGGGTCTGGCGGGCGTTGCCGGCGCGGAGCGACGCATCCAACTTGGCGATGGCTGCAGGCTGATCGCCCATCGGCTGGTACGATGATTTTAACTGAAACTCCATCTCAGCTAAGGCGGCCGCGGGCGAGCCACTGCGGGTCTACTTCGGAAAGGTCCTTCACAATGCGATGGGCGCCAGCGGTGACCAGCTGCTCGCGGGTATTGGTCGTGGCCAGGGCGATCGTGATGAAGCCGCCATCGATCCCGGCTTTCAGTCCGGAGAAGGAGTCTTCGAAGACAAAAGAACTCGCCGGTTCGCCGCCCCCGAGGGCGCAAGCCTTCAGGAAGACTTCTGGGTCGGGCTTGCCGCGGCTAACATCCTCACTGGCGATCGCCCCCAGGAAGTAGTCGCCGATGCCGAATAACTCGAAGGAGAGGGCGAGGTTCGCCTTGTGGGTCGACGTGCCGATCACGCAGGGAACGCCGAGATCATGGAGCGCACCGCAGAGTTCGCGGACGCCCGGAAGCAGGTGAACATGGCCGGTGCGGGCGATATCTCGGTACAGAGCTTCCTTGCGGTCGGAGAGGCGCTTCACCTCAGTCTTATCGTTAGCCCAGCCCAAGATATCCGGAATGATTAGCTCGTTACGCTTGCCGAAGCCGCGTTTGAAATGGTCAGCAGGTAGCGAAAGTTTCTCCTCGGCTGCCAAGGCTTCCCAGGAGCGTTCATGGGCGATGGAGGAGTCGATGACGACTCCGTCCCAGTCAAAGACGGCAACAGTGCGGGGCATGGCTCAGTGCTTATCCCAAGGCAGTGTCACCTTCACCGGACGATGTTCCCAGACGTTAAGCGGGTCGAAAATCTGGCCAGGGGCGAGGATGCCGTTGGGATCGAGAGCCTGCTTGACTGCCATCATCGCTCCAATTTCGGCGGGCGTATGCTGCAGGCGGAGGAAAGGAGATTTCGCGATGCCAATGCCATGTTCGCCCGTGATGGCTCCACCGAGTTCCACGACTTTGGTCATCACTTCGTGGATGGCTTTCTCCGCTTTGCGGCAATGCTCGGGATTGTCCCGGTCATACATGATATGAACATGGAAGTTGCCGTCGGCCGCGTGGCCAAAGGTCGGCGTTGCCAGGCCGATCCGGTCGCGGACTTCGCGCGTGTAGCGGATGAGCTCAACATAGGACCGGAAGGGGACGACGATATCTTCGTTGAGTTTCGCGTTACCCAGCGAATACATCGCTTGCGAGCAGGTGCGGCGGATGTCCCAAAGAGCTTCGGCTTCGGCTTCGACGTCGGTCTCACGGAAGGCGATGGCGTGGCGGCTGATCCAGGCCCGGACTTTCACTGCATCCTCCGCTAGTGCGGCCGGGTGGCCGTCGATTTCGACGAGGAGGATGGCGTGGGTGTCGGCGAGCCCTTGGAGCTCGGTGGCCGTGAAGACGCGGCTGCCGCGTTGCTTCTCGGCGGCCTCGACGGTCTGGG
>CAIKRN010000022.1 GCA_903829855.1 uncultured Opitutia bacterium | reverse complement strand
TCGCGACGAGGTCGTTGGCTACGTCCGCAAAAAATACGGCGAAGACCGCGTCGCGAACATCATCACCTTCGGCACCTTCGGAGCCAAGATGGTCGTCCGCGACCTTGCCCGCATCCGCGACCTACCGTTCGTCGAGACCAACCGCCTCGCTAAACTCGTCCCGGATGACATTAATATTTCGCTCGAAGACGCCCTGAAAAAATCCAACGAGCTCCGCGAGGAGGTCGCCATTAATCCGCAGGCTGCGAGCATCATCGAGACCGGCCGAGTCATCGAGGGTATGGTCCGTAACTCTGGTAAGCATGCGTGCGGCATGATTATCGCCGACCGGCCGCTCACCGATATCATCCCCGTGACGATGCAGGAAGGCGACCTGACGACCCAATACGCCAAGGACCCCGTCGAGAAACTCGGCCTACTTAAGATGGACTTCCTGGGCCTGAAGACGCTCACCATCATCGACGACGCCCAGAAGCTCGTGCGCAAGCACCGCGGGAAAACCGAGTTCAATATTGAGAAAGTCGGCTTCGAGGATGCCGCGACCTTTGCCCTGCTCAATGAAGCCAAGACTGTCGGCGTGTTCCAGCTTGAATCGGGCGGCATGCAATCGCTCTGCCGTAAGTTCCATATTTCAGCCATCGATGAGATTGTCGCGCTGATCGCCCTTTACCGACCTGGCCCGATGCAGTTCATCGGCGACTACATCAAGGGGAAGGATGATCCTAACTTCGTCAAATATGCCCACCCGCTCCTCGAGAAGGTCGCCAAAGAGACTTACGGCATCTTGGTCTACCAGGAACAGGTGATGGAAGCCGCCCGCGTGGTGGCTGGCTACACCCTCGGCGGCGCCGACATGCTCCGCCGGGCGATGGGCAAGAAGATCCGTGAGGAGATGGAGCAGCAGCGTTCCATCTTCGTCGAGGGCGCCAAGACGACCAATAACATCGATAAGAAGAAAGCGGAGGAAATCTTCGCGACCCTGGAGAAGTTCGCCGAGTACGGCTTCAATAAGTCACACTCCGCCGCCTACGCCATTCTTTCGTACCGTACGGCCTACCTGAAGGCCAACTACCCGGTTGAGTTCATGTCGGCCGTGCTCACCTCCGAGCAAGGTAATGCCGACAAGCTCGCCGAATTCATGGCGGAAGTCGAAGCCCTCGGCATGAAGGCGCTCGGGCCGGATGTAAACCAGTCTGACACCGACTTCACCCCGGTCATCAAGGATAACGCCATCCGCTTCGGCCTCGGCGCCATCAAGGGCGTCGGCGAACAGGCCGCCCGCAACATCGTGGCGGAGCGCGAAAAGAATGGGCCCTTTAAAGATTTTTCCGATTTCGTGGGCCGCATGGGCGAATTCGATCTCAATTCCCGCACCCTGGACTGCCTGGTCCGTGCCGGCGGCTTCGACTTCACGAGCGAAGATCGCCGACATCTCGTCGACTCCATTGAATCTGTCCGCCGCCACTTCGCAGGCGAGCGCAAGGAACGTGCCAGCGGACAAGGCTCGCTCTTCGACATGCTCGGCGCGGAAGATGCCGGGGCGGCCCGGCCCACCGACATGATTCTGCGCAAGTCGGAGAAGATGCCCAAGCTCGAGATGCTCAACAGCGAGAAGGCCCTCCTTGGCTTCTATCTCAGCGGCCATCCACTCGCTGATTACCACGGCCTCGACGAAGCCGTCGCCACCCTCACCGTCACGCCGGACCGCATCGAGCTCGATAAGAAAGAACGCCACACCGTGCGCGTCTGCGGCATCGTCGCTGGCCTCGAGAAGAAGATTTCCAAGAAGGACAATCGCCCCTGGGCCCTCTTCACCGTCGCCTCCCGCTCTGTCACCATCCCCGTGATGATGTTCTCGGAAGCCTATGAGGCCGCCGCTCTGCTTAAAGACGGGGAGTTGCCGCTGCTGATGGATGGCTCGCACGTCATCGTTGATGCCCGACTTAACTTCCGGGAAGAACGCGGCGAATGGTCGCTGAGCGCCCACGCCATCACCCCACTCCGTCGCGCCCCGACCCTCATCAAGAAGATCCTCTTCGCGCTCAAGCCTGGCGCGGACGCGGGCGACTTCATGGAGAAAATCGTCGCCCACACCCGCAAGGTCGATGGCCCCACCATTGTCCAAATCGGAATCATCCAGCCCGATGGACGCGTCCTCGTGGCGGAAGCTTCACGTGGCATGACCACCCGCTTTGATACCGAAAGTTACGGCGCCTTCGGCCGCCATCCCGCCTGCGCGGGCGTGCAGATTGAGCCAGTGGCCCCGACCCAAGCACCCCAGCGCAAGTATGGCCCGCGGAGCTAATCGCCCATGCGAACCCTCCGGATAGCTTTTAGCGATTTCATCTTTAGTCGTAATGAGCACGACCGACTGGCGTCGTTCAATCCGCGGGATAACGTTTTCACCCGCCTCTTGGCCAGGGAATACGACGTGCGCGTAGTACCGATGGCGGAAGCCGAGCTGCTGGTCTACTCAACCTTTGGTGAAGCGCACCGCGCCTTCCGGGGCCGTAAGGTCTTCTTCACCTCCGAAAACGTCCTGCCCGATTTCGACGCCTGCGACCACGGGATTACCTTCAGCCACCTACCCGACGACCCGCGCCACTACCGCCTGCCGCAATACGTGTTCTACGTCGACGACGCACAGCAACTCGTGAAAGGCCCGTCGTACGACGCCATGGCCGCACTTCGAGCCAAGACGAAGTTCTGCAACTTTGTGGTCTCCAATCCCCGCTGCCCGCAGCGGAATCAGTTCTTCCGCCAGCTGAATCGACGAAGCCCAGTCGACTCCGGCGGCCGCCACTTCAACAACCTCGGTCGACCCATCACCGATAAGCTCGCGTTCGTCCGCGACTACAAGTTCACCCTAGCCTTCGAGAACTCCGTCTCTGACGGCTACACCACCGAGAAGCTCG
>CAIKRN010000021.1 GCA_903829855.1 uncultured Opitutia bacterium | reverse complement strand
TCGCGACGAGGTCGTTGGCTACGTCCGCAAAAAATACGGCGAAGACCGCGTCGCGAACATCATCACCTTCGGCACCTTCGGAGCCAAGATGGTCGTCCGCGACCTTGCCCGCATCCGCGACCTACCGTTCGTCGAGACCAATCGCCTCGCTAAACTCGTCCCGGATGACATTAACATTTCGCTCGAAGACGCCCTGAAAAAATCCAGCGAGCTCCGCGAGGAGGTCGCCATTAATCCGCAGGCTGCGAGCATCATCGAGACTGGCCGAGTCATCGAGGGCATGGTCCGGAACTCTGGTAAGCATGCGTGCGGCATGATTATCGCCGACCGGCCGCTCACCGACATCATTCCGGTGACAATGCAGGAAGGCGACCTGACGACCCAGTACGCCAAGGACCCCGTCGAGAAACTCGGCCTCCTGAAGATGGACTTCCTGGGCCTGAAGACGCTCACGATCATCGACGATGCCCAGAAGCTCGTGCGCAAGCACCGGGGCAAGACCGCATTTGATATTGAAAAAGTCGGTTTTGAAGACGCCGCGACTTTCGCCCTGCTCAACGAGGCGAAGACTGTCGGCGTGTTCCAGCTGGAATCCGGCGGCATGCAATCGCTCTGCCGCAAGTTCCACATCTCCGCCATCGATGAGATCGTCGCGCTGATCGCCCTCTACCGTCCGGGTCCGATGCAGTTCATCGGCGACTACATCAAGGGCAAGGACGACCCCAGCTTCGTCAAATACGCGCACCCTCTCCTCGAGAAAGTCGCCAAGGAAACTTATGGCATCCTAGTCTACCAGGAACAGGTGATGGAGGCGGCCCGCGTGGTCGCCGGCTACACCCTCGGTGGTGCCGATATGCTCCGCCGCGCGATGGGTAAGAAGATCCGCGAGGAGATGGAGCAGCAACGCTCCATCTTCATCGAGGGCGCCAAGACGACCAACAACATCGACACGAAGAAGGCCGAAGAGATCTTCGCCACCCTGGAGAAGTTCGCCGAGTACGGCTTTAACAAGTCGCACTCCGCCGCGTACGCCATCCTTTCGTATCGTACTGCCTACCTTAAGGCCAACTACCCGGTGGAGTTCATGTCAGCCGTGCTGACCTCCGAACAGGGCAACGCCGACAAGCTCGCCGAATTCATGGGCGAAGTCGAAGCCCTCGGCATGAAGGCCCTCGGACCAGACGTGAACCAGTCCGACACGGACTTCACGCCGGTCATCAAGGATAACGCCATTCGCTTTGGTCTCGGCGCCATTAAGGGCGTCGGCGAGCAGGCCGCCCGCAATATCGTCGCCGAGCGCGAGAAGAACGGCCCCTTCAAGGACTTCACCGACTTCGTCGGCCGCATGGGCGAGTTCGACCTCAATGCCCGCACGCTGGACTGCCTCGTCCGTGCCGGCGGCTTCGACTTCACCGGCGAGGATCGCCGCCACCTCGTCGACTCCATCGAATCCGTCCGCCGCCACTTCGCCGGCGAGCGCAAGGAACGTGCCAGCGGCCAGGGTTCGCTCTTCGACATGCTCGGAGCAGAAGACGCTGGCGCCGCGCGCCCGACCGACCTGATTCTGCGCAAATCGGAGAAGATGCCGAAGCTCGAGATGCTCAACAGCGAGAAGGCCCTCCTTGGCTTCTACCTCAGCGGCCACCCGCTCGCCGATTACCATGGCCTCGACGAAGCCATCGCCACGCTCACCGTCACGCCGGACCGGATCGACCTTAATAAGACCGAGCGCCACACGGTGCGCGTCTGCGGCATCGTCGCCGGCCTCGAGAAGAAGATTTCCAAGAAGGACAATCGCCCCTGGGCCCTCTTCACCGTCGCCTCTCGCTCGGTGACCATCCCGGTCATGATGTTCTCCGATGCCTATGACGCCGCTGCCCAGATTAAGGACGGCGAACTCCCGCTGCTCATGGATGGCTCGCACGTCATCGTCGACGCCCGCCTCAACTGGCGCGAAGAGCGCGGCGAATGGTCGCTCAGTGCCCACGGCATCACGCCACTCCGGCGCGCACCGAGCCTGATTAAGAAAATCCTCTTCGCCCTCAAGCCCGGCCCGGAGGCCGGCGACTTCATGGAGAAGATCGTCGCCCACACCCGCAAGGTCGACGGCCCCACGATTGTGCAGATCGGCTTCCTCCAGCCCGACGGGCGTGTGCTCGTCGCCGAGGCAGCCCGCGGCATGACCACGCGCTTCGACACCGAGAGCTACGGCGCCTTCGGCCGCCACCCGGCCTGCGCCGGCATTCAGATCGAGCCCGTGCCGCCGGCCCAGGCCCCCCAGCGCAAGTACGGCCCGCGTGCCTGAGCCCCATGCGAACGCTGCGAATCGCCTTCAGCGACTTCATCTTCAGCCGCAACGACCGGGACCGGATGGCCTCATTTGACCCGAAGGACAACGTCTTCACTCGCCTGCTCGCCCAGGAATACGACGTGCGGGTCGTGCCGATGGCCGAAGCCGAGGTGCTCGTTTATTCCACCTTCGGCGAAGCCCACCGCGCCTTCCGCGGGCGCAAGGTCTTCTTCACCTCCGAGAACGTCCTGCCGGACTTCGATGCGTGCGACCACGCGATCACGTTCAGCCAACTGCCCGACGACCCGCGCCACTACCGCCTGCCGCAGTATGTATTCTACGTGGATGATGCCCGTCGTCTCGTGAAAGGCGCCGGCTTCGATGCCGCGGCGGCGCTTCGAGCCAAGACCAAGTTCTGCAACTTCGTCGTCTCCAACCCCCGCTGCCCACAGCGCAACCGCTTCTTCCGGAAGCTCAACCGCCGGAAGCCC
>CAIKRN010000020.1 GCA_903829855.1 uncultured Opitutia bacterium | reverse complement strand
CCAGCGCGTCCTCGTCCGTGTCGACTTCAACGTCCCCCAGGACAAGAAGACCGGCGTCATCACGAACACCCAGCGCATCGCGGCAGCCCTGCCGACGATCAAGTTCCTGCTCGATGGCGGCGCTTC
The DNA here is from genome assembly GCA_903829855.1 of uncultured Opitutia bacterium. Lineage (GTDB taxonomy): Bacteria > Verrucomicrobiota > Verrucomicrobiia > Opitutales > UBA953 > UBA953. Next base: position 28,216 of record CAIKRN010000020.1, on the reverse strand, counting down.
TTTGGTGCTGATGTCACACCTGGGTCGCCCGGATGGTAAGGTCGTCGAGAAGTTCTCCCTGCGCCCGGTGGCCGCTGAACTCGAAAAGCTCCTCGGTAAGCCGGTGAAGTTTGTCGCTGCTTGCGTTGGCCCAGAAGCTGAAGCGGCCGCCAAGGCCCTGCAGCCGGGCGAGATTCTGCTCCTCGAAAACCTCCGCTTCCACATCGAAGAAGAAGGTAAAGTTAAGCTCGAAGACGGCACCAGCCAGAAGGCTGACCCGGCTAAAGTAGCTGAATTCAGGGCCTCGCTCTCACGTCTGGGCGACGCTTACGTCAACGATGCCTTTGGCACCGCACACCGCGCCCACTCATCGATGGTCGGCGTGAACCTGCCCCGCAAGGCCGCCGGTTTTCTCCTTGAAGCCGAACTAAAGGCTTTCGATATCGTCCTCAATAACCCCAAGCGCCCGCTGCTCGCTATCTTGGGTGGGGCGAAGATCGCCGATAAGATTCCCCTCATCCGCAACCTCATCGAGAAGGCCGATGAAATCATCATCGGCGGCGGCATGGCCTATACCTTCCGTAAGGTTTGTGATGGCATGGCAATCGGCAATTCCCTGTATGACGCCGAAGGCGCCAAGATCGTCCAGGAGCTCCTCGATAAGGCCAAGGCCCGCGGCGTGAAGGTTACCCTCCCGGTCGACTTTCTCTGTGGCGACAAATTCTCCCCTGATTCCAACACCCAGCCTGCCACGATGAAGTCGGGGATTCCTGCCGGCTGGGAGGGTATGGATTGCGGTCCCGACTCCATCAAACTGTACGAAGATGCCATCGGCCGCGCCGGCACGGTGATTTGGAACGGTCCCTGTGGTGTCTTTGAATTCGAGAAGTTCGCCGTCGGCTCCAAGGCCATGGCGGCCGCAGTGGCCAAGGCTACGGAGCGCGGTGCGATCACCATTGTCGGTGGTGGCGACACCGCGACGGCCGCCAAGAAGTTCGGCGTCGACACCAAGGTCACGCATTGTTCGACCGGTGGGGGCGCTTCCCTTGAATACCTCGAAGGCAAGATTCTTCCCGGCGTCGCCGCTCTTTCGGCCTAATGGCCACCTCACTCAAAACCCTTTAATTCCTATGTCAAAACGCACTCCCCTCATCGCTGGTAATTGGAAGATGAACAAGACGGCCACCGAAGGTGCTGACCTCGTCAAGGCCCTCGTCGCCGCCGTCGGCACCGAGTCCGCCGTGCAGATTGTCCTCTGCCCGCCCTTCACCGCGCTCTCCGCGGTAAGTGCCGTGGCCGAAGGCACGCACCTCGCCGTCGGTGCTCAGAACATGCATGATAAGCCGAACGGCGCCTTCACGGGCGAAGTCTCCGCCGCCATGCTTCGCGACCTGCATGTCACCCATGTGATCCTCGGCCACAGTGAGCGCCGCAGCATCTTCGGTGAGGATGATGCCTTCATTAATCGCAAGGTGAACGCCGCGCTAGCCGCTTCCCTGAAGCCGATTCTTTGCGTCGGTGAGCTGCTCGCTGAGCGTGAAGCTGGCACGACCAAGGAAGTCGTCCGCCGTCAGGTCGAACTGGGTCTCGCGGGCGTGCCTGCGGGTAAGTCTGACCAGGTGATTATCGCCTATGAACCGGTCTGGGCGATTGGCACCGGCAAAACCGCGACCCCTGCCATGGCGCAGGAAGTCCACGCCTTCATCCGCTCCCTGCTAGTTTCGCAGTTTGGGGCCGAGGCTGCGGGCCGTATCCGCATTCTCTACGGGGGATCAATGAAGCCGGACAATGCGGACGCCTTGCTCGCTGAGCAGGATATCGACGGTGGTCTGATTGGGGGTGCCTCCCTTGAGGCCAAGAGCTTCGTCGAGCTCGTGACGAGTGCCGCGAAGTCTCTAACCCGCTAATTAGGGACCGCCCCTTAGGCCCGCAGTGAGATAAGCCCGACTAGGGCTTTCTCGTTGCGGGCCTAATAGTTCGGGAAGCTACCGTGAGGGGTTTTATCGGCTGTTAATCAGTTAGAATAATTCTAAATTTTATAACTACTTGATTAAAAGTGACTTAAATAAGATATTCTCACCCGATTCACAGGAATAAAGCCGCTAGGTTCACAGCCAACCCCTGAAAAGCGACTAAAACCCCTTAAATTTGGATTGCGAAGGGGGTCCGCCTTTCGTGCTTCTTTGGTCAAAAAACCGTCAATCCCTTCGTCTGAACGCGATGCGCAAGCTCCTCGAATATCTCAACCGCCCGGCTCCCCGTGGGAACTTCTTCTCCCGAAGCGTTAACGCGGCCCCCTTCCAGATTATCGTCTGCCTGTTGATCACGGGCGTCGTCGTCACGGCAGCGGTCAATGAGTACGCCACCAACAAGTATCTGAACGTCGGATACACGCCTGATCAGCCGGTGGCCTTTGATCACTCTTTCCATGCGGGTCCCGATTCAGTCCTAGGTCTTGATTGCCGCTATTGTCATAACTTCGTTGAGAAGTCTGGTCACTCCAATGTGCCGACGACAAATACATGCTGGAATTGTCACAGCCAGGTGAAGCCCGATAGCCCGGCTCTGGCGTTGGTGAAGAAGAGCATCGAAACGGGCGAAGCAATTCGCTGGGTCAAAGTGCACAAGGTGCCTGACTACGTTTACTTCAATCACTCAGTCCACGTGAACCGCGGTGTGAGTTGCGTTGAGTGCCATGGTCGCATCGATCAGCAGGCCATCGTCGGCCAGCAGAAGTCGCTCAACATGTCTTTCTGTCTAGATTGCCACCGTAATCCCGAGCAGGCGCTCCGGCCTTTGGATAAGATCACGGATCTCGCCTACAAGGCCGCTGACCAGACCGCGACGGGCACGAAGTTCGTCCACGACTGGAAGGTCAATCCGCCCCAGAGCTGCTCGGGCTGCCACCGCTAACCCCTACTTTTTAATCGATGAGCAAGAAAGTCTTTGAACATCCCGCGGCTCAGCCCGGCGACACCGTCTATTGGCGCAGCCTCGAAGAGCGCAATAAGTCTCCCGAGTTCCGGACCCGTGCCGAACGCGAGTTCGTCGATGGTGCCTCTGCGATTACTCCCGTCGAACGACGCGAGTTCTTGATGCTGATGGGCGCTTCCTTCGGTCTGGCTGGCCTTGGCCTCGCCGGCTGCCGTGAGCCCCGTAATCACACGCTGCCTTACGCGAAGCAGCCCGAGAATACGATTCCGGGTGTCGCGACCTTCTACGCTTCTTCCTTTCCGGGCGAATTCGCCAACCAGCCGATTCTCGTCGAGACGCATCAACACCGCCCGACGAAGATTGAAGGCAACCCGAGCCACCACGCCAACGGCGGTGCCTCCTCGAAGTACGCTCAAGCTAGCGTGCTCGATATGTATGATCCGGATCGTGCCCAAACTTCCTATGGTGCGAATGGCGCCGCACTTTCGGTTCCGGAAGTCCGCGCCTTGCTTGCCGGTCTGGCCACTTCCGCGAAGGCCAATGATGGTGCCGGTCTGGCTTTCCTCGCTCGCCCGTCGACTTCCCCGACGCGTGCGCGTCTCGTTGCTGAACTGAAGGCGATTTATAAAAATGCCCGCTGGATTGAATATACGCCGGTCGCCCAGAATAACGCGGAGCGCACCCTCGGTGCCCGTGCCCTCCCTGATTACGCCAAGGCTCGCCGCGTACTGAGCTTAGACCACGATTTCCTAGGGCTCGGTGACACGACGGTCGAAAATACCCGCGCCTATTCCAGCGCTCGCCGGGCCGATACGGCTGAGCAGGCTGAGCAGATGACGCGCCTTTACGTCGTCGAATCAAACTTCACGCTCACCGGTGCCGCCGCCGATCACCGCCTGCGCGCTGCCACTTCCCATATTTCTGCGCTCGCGTTACTCTTTGCGGCAGAGGTGCTCAGCCAGACGGGTGCGTCTGCTGCTGCCGCCGGCCTAAAGGCGAAGGTTGCAGGCGTTTCGGTCGACGAAAAATGGATTAAGGAATGCGTTGCCGATCTCGTCCAGGCCAAGGGTTCCGCGCTCATGGTCGCTGGCGACCATCTGACCGCCGATGCCCATCGTGCCGTCTTCCTTGCCAACCAGGCCCTCGGTGCGGCGGTTCGCTATGTCACGGCCCCGTCTGCTCCGGACCTAAAGATTTCGGCTCTTTCTGCCAAGCCTGCCGAGACCCTCGTCATCCTCGGGGGTAATCCCGCCTACGACGCCCCGTCCGATATTAAGTTCGTGGACGCTGTGCGCGCTGCGAAGAATGTTGTCCGCTTAGGTTACCATGGCGCTGCATTCGATGAGACGTCTGCGCTGGTCAAGAACGTGAACGGCACGTTCCTCGCTTCTTCACACTATCTCGAAAGCTGGTCCGATGGTCGCACCGCCGACGGCACCTACGTGCCGGTTCAGCCAATGATTGATCCGCTGTTCGCCACGCTCACCGAACTCGAGGTGCTCGCTACTTTCATCGGTTCGGCGAAGGATGCGCACGGCCTTGTCCGCGACACCTTTAATTCCCTTTCGAAAGATGCCTCCGATGAAGCCTTCGCGGCTTGGCTCGCTGAAGGCGTCCTGACGCAATCTGGTTTTGCTGCGGCGAAGCCTGCCATCGGGCTCGAACAGATCAAGTCCGTCACGGTGCCGGCGCTCTCTTTCGATGCGCTCGAACTTCGCATCGTCCCGAGCACTCATTCAGGCGACGGTGCTTATGCTAATAACGGTTGGCTGGCTGAGGCTCCGGATCCCATGTCTAAGACTGCTTGGGAAAACGTCATTCTCGTCAGCCCGAACTTCGCCGCCAAACTCGACATCGAGCCGGGCGAATTGCTCATCAATAAAATCGGGGCGCTTAACCGTAACATCAATCAGTTGGTGGATGGCCGCCTCATCTGTCGAATCGCCAAACTTACGGTCGACGGCTACACGATCCAAGGACCCGTCTTCATTATGCCGGGCCTCGCGGATTTCACCGTGGGCCTGCAGCTTGGTTTCGGTCGCACCGTCGCTGGTCGCGTTGCGACGCGCGTCGACGAACGCCTCGCTGGCCGCGTGAAGGGCAACGGTTTCGACGTCTATCCTTTTGTCAGCTCCGCTTCGCCTGCCTATCGCTCTGGCGCAAAGCTCGAACTCACCGACAAAACCGTCCCCGTCTGCAATATGCAGGATCATTGGTCGATGGAAGGCCGCGACATCGTCCGCGAGGGCAGTGTCGAAAACATGAAGGAGAACGAAGCGTTCGCCAAACTCGGGATTGATGGCCACGCCCCTGCCGTTTACGGCAAGGATGGCGCGATGTCTCCCGCCTTGAAGGCGACCACCACCCCGCGTGGTAATTCTGCTTACGAGCATCCGAACCACGCGGCCGCCCCGAATGTCGCCGTCTGGAAAGGTCACGAGTCCGAATTCCCAGCGCTGCAGCAGTGGGGTATGTCGATCGACCTCAATACCTGCACGGGCTGCAACGCTTGTGCGGTCGCCTGCCAGTCCGAGAATAATATCCCGGTCGTCGGCCGCGATCAGGTCCTCAAGGGACGCAACATGCAGTGGATTCGCCTCGACCGCTACTTCTTCGATGGCCGCAATCAGGCTGATAAGAAAATTCCCGTGGACCCGCAGGTCACCTTTATGGGTGTCGCTTGTCAGCATTGCGAAACGGCTCCTTGCGAGACCGTCTGTCCCGCCAACGCCACCGTGCACGACGACCAAGGTCTTAATACCATGGCTTACAATCGTTGCATCGGCACCCGCTATTGCGCGAATAACTGTCCCTATAAGGTCCGCCGTTTCAACTTCCTCGACTACAATAAGCGCGAGGCTGGCCACTACTACGAAGGACCGCTCGGACCTGCTAAATTGCCGAAGGACCCAGCCGATCTCCCACAGATGCAGAAGAACCCCGACGTTTCCGTGCGTATGCGTGGCGTTATGGAAAAGTGCACCTATTGCGTCCAGCGCATCCAGGAGGCCAAGATTCACGCCAAGGTCCGTGCCCGCAATTCCTCCGAGATTAATGTTAAGGACGGCGAGCTCAAGGTCGCCTGTCAGCAGGCCTGTCCCGCAGGGGCCATCGAGTTTGGTGATATCACCGACCCGCGGACTCGCGTCGCGAAGGCCAAGGCTTCGAATCGTACCTACGGCGCACTCACTTACCTGAACACCCGCCCGCGCACGACCTACCAGGCCAAGTTGCGTAATCTCAACCTGCGCATGCCTGGAGCAATCCTCATGCCGCTCTCCCGCAAGGAGATGGCCGGACGCGAAGGCCATTCCGCCGCCCCTCACGGTGCGTCGCATGGCGCCGCTGCCCACGGTGGTGAATCTCACGGTGCTGAGAAGCACGCCAAATAAACCTTAACCGAATTACCGTCCCATGGCTAACGCCCACGACAGCTCCCCGGAGCGCCCCGCAATCCTCGACAGGGTTCGACCAGCCGAGCTCCCGCGCTCGCCGCTTATTCTTAACAACCGCGGCTTCCACTGGATCACCGACAAGGTTTGCGCCATCGTCGAAGAGCCTACTCCGCTGTGGTGGAAGGTGACGTTCGCCGCCGCCCTTTTCATCGCCTCGTTCACTTTCGTCGGCCTCGGCTACCTTGTCTCGACGGGTACCGGTGCTTGGGGTCTGCGTTCGCCCGTGGGTTGGGGTTGGGCGATTGTTAACTTCGTGTTCTGGGTCGGCATCGGCCACGCCGGCACCCTGATTTCAGCGATTCTTTGCCTACTGCGTCAGAAGTGGCGCACCTCGATCAATCGTGCCGCTGAAGCCATGACGATCTTCGCGGTCTGTTGCGCCGGTCTCTTCCCGCTGTTCCACGTCGGCCGCGTTTGGTTCGCTTGGTGGCTCTTCCCGATCCCGAATCAGAACGGCATCTGGCCGCAGTTCCGCTCCCCGCTCGAGTGGGACGTCTTCGCGGTCTCGACTTACTTCACGGTCTCCACGCTGTTCTGGTATATGGGCATGATTCCGGATCTCGGTACGATTCGCGACCGTGCCACGACCTGGTGGCGCAAGGCCTTCTATAGCTTGCTCGCGATGGGCTGGCGTGGCGGCAACCGCCAGTGGTCTAACTTCGAAATGGCCTACCTGTTGCTCGCGGGCCTTTCCACTCCTCTCGTGCTCTCGGTGCACACCATCGTCTCTTTTGACTTCGCCGTATCGAACGTCCCTGGCTGGCATACCACCATCTTCCCGCCGTACTTCGTCGCTGGAGCTATTTTCTCCGGCTTCGCGATGGTCTTGACCCTGATGCTCCCGCTGCGGGCGATTTATCGCCTGCATGACGTCATCAATCAGTACCACATCGATAACATGTGTAAGATCATCTTGGCCACGGGCACGATGGTCGGCTACGCGTACGCCACGGAATTCTTTATCGCGGCTTACTCCGGTAATTCGTTCGAGAAGTTCGCCTTCGTGAATCGCGCCTTCGGTCAGTATGCCTGGGCCTACTGGATCATGGTGTCCTGCAATGTGATTACCCCGCAGCTCTTCTGGTTCAAGAAGGTGCGCGAGAATCACTCCTTGGTCTGGATTATCTGTCTCTTCGTCAATGTGGGTATGTGGTTTGAGCGCTTCGTGATTACCATCACCTCGCTCGCCAATGACTACCTGCCGTCCAGCTGGGGTTACTACAGCCCCACAATCGTGGATATCTTCACGTTCTTCGGCACCTTCGGCTTCTTCTCCGTCCTCTTCCTCCTGTTCGTCCGCTTCTTGCCTCTGCTGCCTATGGCTGAGGTGAAGATGGTGACGCCGCAGGCCGACCCTCACGCCCATTGATCCCCGCCGCTGATCCGACCATGAACGAACGCAACGAACGCATCCACGGCGTAGCCTGCACTTTCCGCCAGGTCTCCGACGTGTTCCACGCCGCGGAGCAAGTCCGCGATGCGGGCTGGAAGAACTGGGACGTCCACACCCCTTTCCCAATCCACGGGATGGATCAGGCTATGGGTCTGCCGCGCTCGCCCGTCCCGCGCCTGACCTTATTAGGCGGCATCACCGGCTTTATCACCGGCTGTCTGCTCACCTGGTATATGAATTCGTATGACTACCCGCTGATTGTCGGCGGTAAGCCTTACTGGAGCGTGATTTTCCCGTTCCCGGTGATTTACGAATGCACGATTCTGTTCGCCGCTTTCGGCACGTTCTTCGGCCAGTTCATCTTCAACCGCCTGCCTCACCATCATCACCCGCTATTCGATCTCCCACAGTTCAGCCGGATCTCCGATGACACGTTTATGATCGTGCTCGAGGCGCGGGACCCGCAATTCCATCTCGATGAGTCGCGCAACTTCCTCCTGTCCCTCGGTGGTCAGGAAATCACCGTCATCCGCGACTAATCCGCAACCATGAGCCGCTATCTCTCATTCCTCGCCGTGGCTGTCATTGCCATGATCAGCTTCCTCGGATTCCAAGGTAAGAAGTCCAAGGACACCCCCGTCTATGTCTTCGACGACATGGACTATCAGTCCAAGTATAAAGCCCAAGGCGAGAACGTGTTCTTCAAGGACGGTCGTGATGCCCGCCCTCCGGTGGCAGGAACGGTTGCCCGCGGCAATGCCCTTGAACCGGATAAGGTCTTCGCGGCTGACTACCACCGTGCCGAATCCCTTAACCCTTCCTTCGTGACGGGTAAGGACGCCAAGGGCGCCTTCCTTGTCGGCTTCCCGTCGAAGGCGCTGAAGGTTCTCGCCGGCGGTGAGCTCGAGCAGTTCAACATCGACGCCAAGACCCTCGCACTAGGCCAAGCCAAATTCCAGATTTACTGTGCGGTGTGCCACGGGGCGGCCGGTGATGGGAACGGCATCATGAAGGTACGCTCGTCCATCGATGGAGACGTGGCTATCCTGACGATTGCCAATCTTCATACCCCTGTCATTCGCGCTTACCCTAACGGGCAGATTTTTGACGTCATCACCAACGGTAAGGTCACCATGATGGGGTACGGCGATAAGCTGTCCCCCGAAGAGCGCTGGGCGGTCGTCGCCTATGTGCGGGCGCTGCAGCTCTCCCAGAACTGCCCCGCCGACCTCGTCCCCGCCGCCGTGAAGGCTCAAATCAAGTAATTCAAACATGAGAGACTCCTCCATGCCTCACGCCCTGACCGACCACTGGAAGAAATTCCTGGCTGGTGGCGTCGTCGCCCTTGCTGTCGTCTGGTTCTTCGCCTTCAACGGCGTTAGCCACGATGATTATCGCCAAGGCCTGTCCGTGCTCGTCGGCGCGATGTTCTGGATTTCGATCCTCATCGGCATGCTGATGTTGACCATGATCACCCGCGTCTTCGATGCCGGCTGGGCTCCCCTCATCCGTCGCAACTGGGAGCACATGATCATCGCCTTGCCGATCTTGATTGTTATCGGCATCGCCCCGCTCGCCTTTAATCCATCTTTTCGACACCTGCTGTGGGAATGGACGAACACCGCCCACGTGCTGCCCAGCGGGCACACGGTCGGCGCCGACCCCATCCTCCAGGCCAAGAGCTGGTTCCTGAATGAGAAGTTTTTTCTCGTACGCATCGCCCTCTATGCGGTGATTTTCGGCGTTCTCGCTGTATTGTTGCGACGCTGGTCTTTCGCTCAGGATACGGACCGCACCGCTGGACACACCCATCGCTTGCACGCCGTTTCGGCCGTTGGTATCCCTCTCAGTGCCATCACCCTGACCATGATGGCCTTCGACTGCCTCATGGCCCTGTCGTACCACTGGTTCTCCACCATGTACGGTGTGTGGTTCTTTGCTCTCTCGATTCGCCTCGCACTGGCAGTTACGGTCATCCTGACCTACAAGCTCTCCAATGGTGGTTGGCTCGACGGCTTGTTCAACCAGGCGCATCGCCACGTGCTCGGATGCCTGATGCTGGCGTTCACCGTCTTCTGGGCATACATCAGCTTTTCCCAGTACTTCTTAATTTATACGGCCAATATCCCCGAAGAAACCTTCTGGTATAATATCCGTGAAATCGATGCCGTGACCGGTCTCAAGAGCGAATGGTGGGGCGTGTCGATGTACATGATCTTCGGCTTCTTCTTCCTGCCGTTCCTTTCCCTGCTTCCTTATCGGACCAAGATTGTGCCGGGCCAAATCCTCACGATTTCCTACATCATCGTGGCCGGTGCCTTGGCGGACCTCTGGTTCAACGCCTTGCCGCGCCAGATGACGCAAGCCGACCTCACCAAATTCCCCGAAGGGTTCAGCGTGGCGCCGTTCCTGACCTCAGCGCTCTTCCTTGATTTACTCGCGATTATCGGCTTCGGCGCCGTGGTCATCGCTATCTTCCTCCGGGGTGCCTCCAAGAACGAGACCATCCCGGTGCATGATCCCCGCATCCTCGAGTCCATTAACTACCATGAGTGATCAACCCTCTTCCGGCCGCCGCCCGTTGCTCCCTGGCCAGATTTCATCTTGGCTCGGCGTTGTCGCCCTCGCCGCCGCTGCGTTAATCGTCACCGGTTATGCTTATACGCTCATTCGCCGTACGCCTACCGCCGATTCCAATCGTCGGCAGGCTCAGACGACGCTGCGTGCTGATAACAACAAGAAGGAGAATGTTTTGCTGACGGAGCCAGCTCGCAATGCGGATGGCACCTATCGTATCCCCCTTGAGGATGCCCGGGCCCTCATTGTCGCCGACCCTAAGGTCATCGCCAAGATTCAGGCCGGTGGTGCACCCGCCGCGCCCGCCGTCGCCGCCGCTTACGTCGCTGGACCCTTCGTCGCGGCAGATGCTGAGCAGCTGAAGCGCGGCGCTGCCGTCTACGCCCGTACTTGTATCGCTTGTCACCAGCCGACCGGTAAAGGCCTGCCGCCCGTGTTCCCGTCGATTTCCGAGACTCCCATCGTGGTGGGCAACCCCGAACTGCCGATTAAGTTTATCACGAATGGTCTGATGGGGCCCATCACCGTCGGTGGCATGACTTTCAATAGTATGATGCCACCCGTTGCCGGTGTCAGTGATCAGGATATCGCCGATGTCCTCACCTACGTCCGCCAGAGTTTTGGCAACAAGGGTAACCCTGTCACCGTCGAACAAGTTAAAGCCGTGCGTGCCGCTAATGCTGCGCGCACCGCCATGTGGAACACCGCAGAATTGGGCCTAAAATAACCTCATAATTTCCATCACCGATGACTCAGGATAATCGTTCCGGCCGCCCCCAGGGCCGTCCTCCCGAAAGCGACTCGCGACTTTCGCGCGTCGAGGCGCAGCTACGTGGTCCCTTCCTCCTCTTTTTCGTTTCGGCGGTGGTCTGGCTGCTGGTTGCCTCCATCCTCGGCTTGATTTCCGCTTTGCAACTGCAGGGCTTCGGCGGGTTGTTGAACGGCGAGGCCTTCACCTTTGGCCACGTCTCCGCCGCTCAACATAACCTCTTCATTTACGGTTGGGCGTTCAACGCCTTCTTCGCCATCAATCTTTGGCTGACCTCGCAGCTCGGGCGCTTCGAACTGCGCAACGCTTGGCTCGTCACCCTGGGTGCTTTGGTCTGGAATGTAACGCTGACTTACGGCGTGCTGAGTATCTTCGCCGGCGACCTGAATCCGTTTAGCCTCTTGGAAATGCCGCGCGGCGTCGGCCCCGTGCTCGCCCTCGCCTTCGTGCTCGCGGCTTTCTGGCCAATCGTGGCTTATGCGCGCCGCCCCACCGGGCAGTCCTTCGCCTCGCAGTGGTTCATCGTTGGGGCTTCGTTCGTCTTTCCGCTAACCTATTTGCTGGCTCAACTGCTTCTCCTTTGGAATCCCGCTTCGGGGGTAGTCCAAGCGATTGTGCATAGCTGGTTCATTCAGAATCTCCTGTTGCTCTGGGTTGGTGGCTCCGCCCTGGCTGCGATATATTACTTCCTGCCCAAAGTGCTGGGCCGGAATATCACTGGATATTACTTGGCCACCGTCGCCTTCTGGACCTTCTTCTTATTCGCGGGTTGGACCGGTTCGGCCAGCCTGCTCGGTAGCCCGATTCCGCTTTGGGTGCAGTCCGTGGGCGTTGTGGGCTCGGCCATGTTACTCATCCCAGTGATCATCACGGCCCTCAATTTTCACGGCACATTATCGGCCGATGGCGGCTGGTCGCGGGCTTGGAATAGCACAACCTTGCGCTTTGTCTGCTTCGGTGCCGTGGCCTTCACCCTCTCTGGCTTAATCAACGCATTGTTCTCTTTTCGCGGTTATAATGCCGTGGTGCGTTTCACCTCCTTCGGAGTCGGGCAGGAACAGCTCCTGACTTACGCCTTTGCCTCGATGGTTATTTTTGGTGCCGCATACTTCATCCTGCCGCGATTGACCGGTGCGCTCTGGCCCTCCGCTAAACTCGTCCATCTGCACTTCTGGGCCACGGCGCTTGCAGTGCTCGGCTCGGTCTCTGCTTCATTGGTAGTCGGCTGGCAGTCCGGCAATCAGCTCGCTGGCGCCTCGGGGCTTGCCTCCGCGAATGTGCTCTTCGCGATTCTCTTCCTCGTCGGCCACGTGGCCTTCGCACTCAATGCTTTCGGCATGATCCTCAAATCCACCGCCCCGGCTGCTGAAGGCCGCCACGACTAATCGGCCCCCCTCATGAAGAACACAAAGCTCCTCATCGCCGGCGTCTTCCTGACCGTCGCGCTCCCTTTCGGGGCAATCCTTCTTAGCTCGCAGGCCCAACTAGGCGAACTCGGTCGTGCTTCCGTCGGAGAAGGTGAACCCCTGTTTCCCTCGCGCGTCCCCGGCCTCGCGGTTCAAGGGCGCGACGTTTATATCTCTGTTGGTTGCATTGCGTGCCACACCCAGCAGGTTCGTCCTGCCGGGCAGGGCAGTGATATCGCTCGTGGTTATGGTGCCCGCCCCTCCGTCGCCCGTGATTACGTGCTCCAGCCTCAGGTTCTGCTGGGTGACCGCCGCCTTGGCCCTGATCTCGCCAACTACGGTGCTCGAGCGAAGGACCTTAGTTCCGTGCATGTCTCCATTAAGCATAAGGGCGAATTCGCCTTCCTTTACTCCGGAGACGCCGAGCGGGCTAATGCGTTGGCTGCTTATCTCTTATCCCTTCGGCAGGACTATTCCTCCCCGGAAGCAAAATTAAAGAAGTGAACCCATGAACGACTCTAATCGTCATCCTGATAATAATCGCCCTCGCCGGGCTCCGTCCGGTGCTGGCTCCGACGGCCTTTCCGACGGCCGTTTGGTTGAAGTTCACTCGCAGCTAGCCCGTGAGAAGGAAGAGCCTGCCGCGGGCTTCTCCCTGACCCCGATTTTCGTTGTCTTCTTGTTCTGCGGTTTCGGCTTTTGGGCCGGTCTCTATTTGACCAGAAACTCTGGTAACTTCGCTCCCAGCGCCTTTGACCTCGACGCCCCTAAGTTGCCTGCGGGCGGGGAGGTCTTTGTCTTCGAACCTTCCGCCGAAAAGGGACAGGTGCTCTTCAACGCGAATTGTGCTGCCTGTCACCAGCCCACTGGTCTTGGGGTGGCTGGAATGTTTCCGCCTCTTGCTGGTTCCCCCTGGGTGGCGGGTAATGAAGACCGCATGCTTAAGGTCATTCTCGCTGGCATGGTAGGTGAGATCGAAGTGAAGGGCGCTAAGTATAACAATCCTGCAGGTATGCTCGCTATCGGTGCGGGGTTGAAGGATGGCCAAATCGCCCACATCGCGACCTACGTCCGTCAGGCTTGGGGTAATAACGCTGAGCCGGTTATGGACACCAAGGTTGCGGAAGTGCGCAAAGCCATCGCCGGCCATAAGGCCCCTTATTCTCCTCCGGAACTCCTCAAGGAGCACCCATTGGGCACCAAGTAAGGTAACCGAAGTCGGCATTAGACCACAAAAAGGCCCAGGAGTAATCCTGGGCCTTTTTGTGGTCTAATGAAGGAAGGGCTTAGGCCGTTGCGTCCGAATGCTTACGGATGAAAGCGGCGATGTCGCCCTTGGGGCGCGCACCGACCATCTTATCAACCACCACGCCGTTTTTGAATAGAAAGAGAGCAGGGATTGAATTCACGCCGAGCTTTTGCGCCAGGGCTTGATTGGTGTCCACGTCGACCTTGGCGATTTTGACCTGCCCGTTCATTTCCGCGGCAAGCTGGTCGAGCACAGGGCCGATCTGCTTGCAAGGACCGCACCAAGTGGCCCAGAAGTCCACTAAGACGGGGACGGTCGACGAACTAATCGTCGCGTCAAAACTAGCGTTATCGAGATTGGTGATGAGATCGGATGCCATGAAAGAGACTTTTAACCTTTGGATTTGAACTCGAGGAAGAGCAGGAGCGCACCGACAACGGAAGCCGCAAGGGCGATAAGGTCAAATGCGACTGCACCTGTTCCGACGTTCTTATTGATGGCTACGACTTGACGAGGGGCTGCTCCCACCGGGGCGGGGGCCGGCGGGATGGTGGCCGCCACGGGCGGAGGCGCTGGAATCGATGCAGAGGGTGCAGGTGGCGGCGGAGGCACGAAGCCCGCGGGCTTCGCGAGTTTCAGCTTAGGGGCTTGGGGGGCGGCATTCTCGCCTTCGGAAGGGGGAGGCGGGGGAGGCGGGGGAGGCGGAGGCAGCTCGTTGCTCATGGGGGAGAAGTATACAAATCTTGCGAAACAGGTGAGTCAATCAGTCTGTGCCCCTTTTTGGTCGTCACTTCCCGTCGTGCTTTCGGAGGAGTTCGGCGACCTCCTCTGGGTGGGCGTCGCGCAAGGTACGCCCCTTGCGACTAAGGTCTTCGTTGGTCTTAATGACGATTTCCGTCATGCGCTCGTGCGTCGCTTCGGAGCCTCCGACGAGGTTGAAGCCGTCTCCACGCGTTATGCGTTTATGCTCATCTTGAGCATCAAGGCCGACGCCTAGGAGGTGGTTACGTGTTCGCTTGGCCTGAGCCATGATTTAACGCTAGGCCAAATGGCCTGTTTTTCAAGCCTGCGGCTTAGTTGGCTTCTTCTGCTGGCGCATCGAACTCGGAGCGACCCTCGTTGGCTTCACCCGCATGGGGCACCGCTACCGATTCCGCCTTCGAGCAGTTAATCTCCGCAAAGGCAGCGTCCTGCTCTAATTTGAGCTTACCCAGACGAGCAAGTTCGAGGCAGGCGAGAAAAGTGGCGACAAGGTAGCCGATGGTCGGGTGCTCGGGGAGCAAGCTGGTAAACGCGAACGTAGTCTCTGTTTCCAGTCGGGCGAGGATGGACTCCATGCGATCGGAGACGGTGACAGTCTCCGAAGTGATGTTTCCAGGCTGAATGCGCTCGGCCAGTCGGCGGAGGACGAGGTTAAAGACGTTCCACAACTCGATGCGATCGGCCGGAGCAACCGGGCGGATGACGGCATCCTCGCCTTGGGGTTGCAGGACGTAGCGGCTGAGGAGCCCTTGCCGATCATCAACGAGCCCGCGGATGATGGCGGCGGTTTCCTTGACGCGTTTATATTGGATGAGTTGTTGCACCAAGGCCCAGCGCGGATCCTGGCCTTCTTCCGCGGCGGCCACTTCTTCTTCTGGGCGGCTTTCCACCGGCAGCAGCATGCGACTTTTGATGTACATGAGCGTCGCCGCCATCACGAAAAAATCGCCCGCGAGTTCCAGGTTATCTTTTTCCTGGGTGCGAAGGATTTCGAGGTACTGCAGCGTGACCTTCTCAATCGGAATATCGTAAATATCGATTTCGTTCTTCCGGATGAGGAATAGGAGTAGGTCGAGTGGTCCCTCGAAGACGTCGAGGTGAATGGGGAGGTCCGAAGGTGGCAGGATGCCATCCTGGGGGACGCTGGGCGTATCTTGGGGTGAGTCCGTCACGGCTCAGAACTTGAACAAAGTAGCTCGCAGGTGGAAGCCCAATGAATTGTGCCCGCCGTTGAGAGGGTCGAGCCGCTGGTCGACGCCGTATTCCAGTTCCCAGGAGTTGCCGATGCGCTGGACCAGCCCGATGGACTCGTAGGATGCCTGCTTGGCGAGGGCATCGTAATTAAGCTGAGCCACGAGTGAAAATATGGAGTTCAGACGGACGGTGCCATTCCAGATTAACTGGCGGGCCACGGTGACATCCCGGAGTTCAACCCAATTAATGGAAGTCTTCCAGAAGTCGCCCGAATTGAACCCCAGCGTCTGGATGGACTCCAGGGGAGCTCCGCCCGCATTGGGCAGTCGGAGGCTTGAGCCTAGCGTCACCCAGGGGGCCGGCGTCAACTGGATGGCGATATTCATATCGGTGCGCCCAGTGGTGGCATCGGTCGGTCCTTTGTGCCAATCGGTAAAGAGGTCTGCTCGCAGCAGCTCGCGGGTGCCGTACTTGGCATCGCGGGTTTCGAGGGTATTACGAATCCCGAAACGGGCGACTTGGGTGTCGGTGACGGAGGCAGCGTCAAGGCGGTCGGCGAGGTCCACTTCCTGAAGGACAGAGCTGGAGATTGCGCGTTCGGTCATGGGCACCGAGCTAATCATGCCATCGGCGCCAGGCATGACCCGATACTGGAACAGAGGGCGAATGGTGTGGCGCATGCCATCGATGCTCCACTTGTCTGCCATGAGAGCCCAGGAGCCAGTGGCCAGGCCTTCGAGGTCAAAGCCTGCCTGACCAATGACCTTGGTGGTGGCACCATTATTATTGATGCCAGAGGACCATCCCGTGGTGCGGACGCCGGCCACGGGTTTAAAGGTTAACCAGTCAGCAAGGACGATGGGCCGGCTGATGCCGTAGTAGGCGTCGAGCCGCGCGGTGGACCAAGCGTCGCTCGCCAAGGTGGCAGCTTGGAAGGCGGCAAGGGGAAGTGAAGCTGAGGGGCGTTCCGAGAAGTAGCCAAGGCTAACAAAGCTGCGCTGTTGCCAGCCATCCTGGCCGAGGGCGTTCTGCGGAAGGTCGAAGCGCAATTCGGGGAGCTTTTGGACTGTGTCGGAAAAATTATCGGCCTTGGCGGTGATGTTAGCCGAGAGATAGCCGCCTGCGAATGGCAGCGAGGCCTCGATATTAGCCTGGGGGATTCCGGATTGGTTAATCAGGTTGGGCCGAAAATCGCGGATGAAATTCGGATCAGTTTCCGCAAAAACCGCCCCCGCGATTTCCAGTCCATTGGTGCTGCGGCCATTGATTTCACCGAGGGCGAAAGCGCGATTCCGGTCCGGGGTGCGCCCGTAGCCGTCGACCGCCAAGTCGCCGCGGTCATTGATATAACCCGCTTGGAAGCGACCTTTCCATTGAAAGTCCTCGTCGGTTTTTTTCCAACTATCGAAACGGACCGAGGGGCCGATGAGCAGGCCGGATTTGCTGTAATAGTCTAAAAGGCCCCCGACCCAGAGCGTCGGCGTGGTCCGCATGAGGAAACTAGAGCGGAGAAAACGGCCTTGGAGATCCGTGCTGCCGCTATCGATGTAGACATCGTAAGGGATGTCTTGGTAGCCCTCCTGCCCGTAGCTCGGTAGGTAGAAGAACGGCACGCCCGCCAGTTGGGGCGTCACGCCTTTTAGGCTAAGCCAGTTTTCTTTCTCTGTGTATTTCATTTCGCCGACTACGAGGTCCATCCCCAGCGGATCGGGTTCGCTGTTCCACATGTGGACGCCCTTCATCGATTTATCGCCTTTGATAATGTGCAGTTCTTCGGCCGTAAAATAGATGGGGCTGCGACCGAAGCGGACGCCATAGGCATCGATGGTTTCAGCTTGTGGATTAACGACCACTTTCTCGCCCATGATGCGGAGCGAGCGCGTGGCGTAGACGACATTGCCATCGGCGCTGATGATTCCCGTGCGCGTGTCGAAGCGGATACGTTTGGCGGTGATACTGCTATCCTTTGTCTTGAGCCGGGCATTGGTTGCCACGACAACTTTCCCGCCTTCTTCGGGGACGAAACTGTCCGCCTCGATATTGGGTGGGGCGAACCCAGGCTTGGGGGTGGGCGGTGCAGGGTCAGCGGCAACGCAGGTTAGAGCTAGCCCAAGGCTTGCAGCGAGAATCCAGAAACGGCGGCCGGGCATCCTTCCCAGAGTTGTCGCTCTAGGGTTTCTCTCAAGTATTTTCGGGCAAAGAGCGCTTGCCGATTTTCCCCGGGGAGTGGAGTGTTCAACCATGCGCCTCAGTCCAGCAGAGCTGACCTCCCTGGTGGACGCCACTGAGACCTCCCCGCACCGTTTCTTGGGCCTTCATGGGATGGCCGGGGAAGGCTGCGTCGCCCGGGCGCTTTTTCCGGGGGCCGTCAGCTGCGAGCTTTGGAAGGCCAAGGCTCGCCAGGGTCTACCGATGGTCCAGCTACATGCCAGCGGGGTCTTTGAACTAGAACTGCTGGGTGCACCTGATTTTCGCTATTCCTTCAAGGTGGCCTATGCGGATGGCGCTGTCCGCGAGGTCGAAGATCCCTATCGCTTCCTTCCGACGGTCTCAGAGTCCGACCTCTTTCTGATCGGCAAGGGCGATGACCATGGCTCCCACCATAAATTCGGATCGCATGTCCGTACCATCGACGGCGTTGCCGGGGTGTCGTTTCTCGTTTGGGCGCCCTCGGCTCGGCGGGTTTCGGTCGTCGGTGATCATAATCTCTGGAACGGCCGCGCCCATCCGATGCGGATGCTCGGGGCCTCGGGCATCTGGGAGCTGTTTCTGCCCGGCCTCGGAGTCGGGGCGCGTTATAAATATGAAATCGTCGGGGCCCACGACGTTACGCCTTTCCTGAAGACGGATCCCTACGGCCTGCATTTCGAGCCCTCGCCCCATCATGCCGCGATTGTCTGCGACCTTGCGGGTTTCGTCTGGCATGATGCGGAATGGCTGGAGCACCGCCGGAAGTCGGCGGCGAGGGCGCTCCCGATGTCCGTCTACGAGGTGCATTTGGCCTCTTGGCGACGGGTCCCGGAAGAGGGCGGCCGCGTCCTGAATTATCGTGAACTGGGCGTCCAGTTGGCGGCCTATTGCAACCAGATGGGCTTCACGCATGTCGAGCTGATGCCACCATCGGAGCACCCTTTTGATGGCTCATGGGGCTATCAGGTGACCGGTTTCTTCGCCCCGACTCACCGCTTTGGCTCTCCTTTAGATTTCATGACGATGGTCGACACGCTCCACCGAGCGGGCGTCGGCGTGATCGTGGACTGGGTGCCGGCGCACTTCCCACGCGATTTTTTTGCGCTGGCCCGTTTCGACGGCACGCATCTCTACGAGCACGCGGACCCGCGGCTCGGCGAGCATCAGGATTGGGGTACGCTGATCTTTAATTACGGACGGCATGAGGTCCGCGGCTTCCTGACCTCCTCGGCCCTATCCTGGCTCGAGCGCTTCCACGTTGATGGCCTGCGGGTCGATGCGGTGGCCTCGATGCTCTACCTCGATTATTCCCGTAAGGCGGGCGAATGGATTCCGAATCGCCATGGTGGCCGCGAGAATATCGAGGCGATTGAATTCCTGCGGCACGTCAACTCGCTCATCCATCTCTACCAGCCCGGCGTGGTCGTGATTGCGGAGGAATCCACTTCCTTCCCGGGGGTAACGAAGCCCGTGGCGGATGGTGGGCTGGGCTTCGACTTCAAGTGGAACATGGGTTGGATGCATGACACCCTTGATTACTTCCGGAGTGACCCGTTATTCCGGAAATATGCCCACGGAAAATTAACGTTTGGGATGCTCTACCATTGGTCGGAAGCGTTCATGCAGGCCTTCTCCCACGATGAGGTCGTCCATGGAAAAGGCTCGCTGATCAATAAGATGGGGGCGGGCGATGACGACTCCAAGGCCGCCAATCTTCGCTGCCTACTGGCCTTGCAGTGGGCTTGGCCTGGTAAGAAAACTTTATTCATGGGCTGCGAGTTCGGCCAGTTTGCCGAATGGAAATTCGAAAGCTCGCTGGACTGGCACTTGCTGGAATACCCCCGCCACGCTGGCCTCCAGCACTTGGTCGCCGACCTGAATGCCCTCTATGTCGGGGACGCCGCCCTCGCGGAAAACGAGACTCGTCCGGAAAGCTTCAACTGGCTGGTGGCGGATGATGGCGCCCAGAGTGTCTTGGCTTTTGAGCGTCGAGGCCGTGATTGCGCTTGGGTGGTTGCTGGTAATTTCACCCCCGTGGAACGCACTTATCGTCTGGGTGTGCCTTCACTCGGCAAGTGGGAGGAGGCCGTGAACACTGATTCCAAACACTACGCTGGTAAGGGCCTGGGTAATCTGGGCGGTGTCCAGGCTGAAGCCATTCCCTGTCAGGGAAGGCCCTATTCCATTGAGGTCCGCTTGCCCGGGCTATCTTTGCTGATCTTCCGTCAATCGGCTTCGGGTAAGCCAGTGAAAGCCAAGCGTTGAGCCATGGCACGCTCCGAAGTCTTTCAACGCCTCGTGGCGGGTGATCCCGCGAACCCGCTGTTCCGTTTTTCGCTTGGCCAGGCTTTATCGGTCGAAGGCGATACCGCCGGGGCAATCGAGCACCTGCGCCTCGCCGTCGCTTCCAAGGCCGACTGGATGATGCCACGAATTTTGTTAGGGAAGAGCCTGCTCGCCGTGGGTGAGAAGTTGGCGGCCCAGGAAGCTTTCACTGATGCACTGGCCCTCGCCGTAGCGCAGGGGCACGAAGAGCCCGAAGCGGAATTACGCGCTTTGTTGGCGACCCTCTGACGACTTATTCCGTTTCCGGATAAGGGAGGAAGTCACTCAGGCTGAACGGCCGGGCTTTGAATTCCTTCACTTCGGCACTGCGCATGGGGCCGCGCTGATCGATGCGTTCGAGGATGACGCGGCGCAAGTCCATGACCGCGGCCTTGGCCTTCTTGAGCGGCCGAATCGTCAAAGTGTTGTCGCCAGCGGCGAGTTCAATCTGCCCGATCTCGCGCGGCACGAAGCGCTGGAAGTGGCCAGTTTCCTCGACGGTGAACTCACACTTGCTTGCGCCGGCTTCGACCGCGACGGTCGAGCCGCCGTTGCCTTTGCCGCAACCCTGTAGCACGGTGACGCGATATTTCCCAGCCAGGGGAGCTTGAAATTTCCATGAGGCGGTGTCCTCGGCGTTGACCCAGAATCCGAGCGTATCTTTCTGGGGTGGGTCTTCGTAGTGCATCTTTTTGGCCTGCACTTGAGCGTCGCGGGCTTCGAGGTGAATGAGGCAGTTCGCGCCCTCGGTGGTGGCGTCGTCCATGGCCTTGCGCCAGCCAGCTAGTTGCGGTCGCATGGCTTCGGAGGTCGCCGTGGCCTTGATTTGGGTAGGGTCGAGTTTGACGAAGCATTCCTCCCAAAGAGCGCGACTGAAATGCGGATTGGCGGTCATCGGCTTGGCACCGACGCTCCGGCGCCAGGCTTCGAGTTTACCGCGCATCGCCGCAATTCGGTTCGGCTCGGCGGCGGCTACGTCCGTGGTTTCGGTCGGATCTTTGGCGAGATTGAACAGTTCCATGCGGCCAGTTTCGTAGAACTCGATGAGCTTCCAGTCGCCTTCGCGGATGATGCCCCCGGGTTGGCTGCCCTGATTCATGTAATGGGGCTGATGCCAGGTCAGGGTGCGCGGGGCCGCCGCTGTAGGTAGGCTATTGAACATTGTCCCGGAGAGGTCTTGGAAATCCTGCACCTTCGGGGCGGAGATTTTCGCTAAAGCGCAGAGGGTGGGGCAGAGGTCGCCGAGCACGGCTGGCTCGGCGATTTCCTTCACGGCTAGGCGGCCGGGGTAACGAATGATGAGCGGGACGCGGATGCCTCCTTCGTAAAGGTAGCCTTTGCCCGCGCGACTGGGGGCATTGAAGGTGGGCGGGCTTTCTTTGAGCTCCGAGACGTGTACGCCCCCGTTGTCAGAAGCGAAGATGACCAAGGTGTTCTTGGTTAGGCCGGCCTCTTCGAGTTTCTGGAGGACCCGCCCGCAGGCCATGTCCAGGGACTCGACTAGTGCGGCGTAGGTTGGGTGAAAGGCCTTGGCGTTGGCTTCGATGCCTTTGGCTGGTGCGGCCAGCGGGATGTGTGGGTTGTCGAAGGCGAGGTAGAGGAAGAAAGGTTTGGCTTTGTTTCGCTCGATGAACTTCACCGCTTGGTCGGCGTGCCCCAGTTCGCCTTTGCCACCCAAGGGCGATTCCGCGCCGGGGTTCGCCTTGCCGGCGAAATACTCGTCGAAGCCGTGGTCGGTCGGCTGGTGGCCTTTACCGCCGAGGTGCCATTTGCCGATGGCGCCGGTGGCATAGCCTTTAGCCTTCAGGAGTTCAGCGATGGTCTGGACGCCTGCCGGCAGGTGTTGGTTGATGGTCGGTGAAAGTAAGCGATGTGAGGCACGATCCGGCCGTCCTGGTAGGAAGGTGGTGATGTTCAGACGCGCGGGGCTCTGGCCCGTCAGGAGCGCGGCGCGGGAGGCGGAGCATACCGAGGCCGCCGCG
Organism: uncultured Opitutia bacterium; assembly: GCA_903829855.1. Classification (GTDB taxonomy): domain Bacteria; phylum Verrucomicrobiota; class Verrucomicrobiia; order Opitutales; family UBA953; genus UBA953. The sequence goes on along the minus strand of CAIKRN010000020.1, from coordinate 6,001 downwards.
TAGGCCGAAGTGAAACGCACTCCTTCCGCGGCGAGTTTATCAAGATGGGGGGTGTGCTGATCCTTGCGGCCGTAGCAGCCGAGGTCGTTGATGCCGAGGTCGTCGGCGAGGAGGATGACGATGTTGGGCGGAGTCTCTTCGCTGTGGAGTGGAGCGAGGCCGAGGAGGAACGCGGTGAGGAGACCGAGGAAGCGGCGGGGCATAGGCGAACCTTAGCGGGTGGGCAGGCGGTGCAAAGTTGAAAAAGGTTAGGCGGATTGACACTTTGAGCCTCAGGCTAAACGCTTAACCCTGATGCGAACAGGCGAACCGACCCAAGCCCGCGAGGCCTCTCGCCTCGGTGCTTTCCGTCGTTTCCTCGCATTTGTGGGCCCAGGCTTTCTCGTCTCGGTCGGCTACATGGATCCCGGCAACTGGGCCACCGACCTAGAGGGTGGTTCGCGTTTCGGCTATTCGCTACTCTGGGTCATTCTGCTGTCGAACCTGATGGCCATTCTCTTCCAGCACCTTTGCGTTCGCCTCAATGTCGCCACCGGCCTCGACCTCGCCCAAGCCTGTCGTGAGCGTTATTCCATCGGGGTGACCAAGTTTCTGTGGGTTTCGGCGCAGATTGGCATCGTGGCCATGGACCTTGCCGAGCTGCTCGGTTCGGCAATCGCGCTGCAGATTCTTTTCCACATCCCACTGCTCTTCGGAGCCATGATTACCGCCCTGGATGTGCTGGTTCTTTTGGCGTTGAATCGTCTCGGCTATCGCTGGCTCGAATCACTGGTCGCCGTATTGGTACTCACCATCGCCTCCTGCGTGGGAGTAGAGCTGCTACTCGCCCAGCCTTCCGTCGCAGCCTTGCTTCACGGCTTCATTCCTTCGACGGATGTAATCACGCGCCCAGGGATGCTTTTCGTGGCACTGGGCATCATCGGTGCGACCGTGATGCCGCATAACCTCTATCTGCATTCCTCCATCGTCGGCACCCGGGCCCAAGGCTCGACGGAGGCGGAACGCCGCGAGGCGATGCGTTTCGCGACTTACGACTCCACCATTGCGCTCACCTTCGCCTTTTTCGTTAACGCGGGCTTGCTCGTGCTAAGTGCCGCGGTCTTTCACAAAACCGGCCAAGTCGCCGTGACGGATATCCGTGAAGCACATCGCCTTTTAGACGGTGCACTCGGCTCCACCATCGCCGGTACACTCTTCGCGCTGGCCTTACTCGCCTCTGGCCAGAACGCGACGATCACCGGCACCATGGCCGGCCAGATTGTGCTCGAGGGTTTCTTGAAGATTAAAAGCACCGGTTGGGTCGTGCGAGCGGCCACCCGTATCGCCGCGCTCGTGCCAGCCTTGCTCGTCATCGGCCTGACAGGCGAGGGTAAGGTGGAGTCGCTACTCGTCTGGAGTCAGGTGATTTTAAGCCTCCAGCTGGGCTTCGCCTGCTGGCCCTTGGTGCGCATTACGGCCGATGCCGGCCGGATGGGGGCTTTCGTCGCCCCGCGCTGGCTGAGCCTACTGGGATGGTTCGCGACGGCGGTCGTGGTCGGTGCCAGCCTCTGGTTCGTCGTGAGTGCCTTCTGATTATTTAATTGTGAGACCCCTCTTCGCCTCGTCTTATCAAGGTGAAGAATGAAGCTGTCACGCAAAGGCGAATACGCGCTCCGAGCCCTGATTTGCCTGGGACTCGGCGAGGCTTTCGGTCGCAAGCAGCTACGCGTCGCCGAGATTTCCTCGTCCGACAACATCCCGGAAAAATTCCTCGAACAGATCATGAACGACCTGCGAGACGGAGGCTTCGTGGAGGGCCAGCGAGGACGCAATGGCGGCTATCGTCTCTCGCGTCCGGCTGAACAGATCTCGCTCGGCCAGATCATCCGCCATATCGAAGGACCGCTCGCTCCCGTCGCTTGCGCTTCGCACACGGCCTATGAGCGGTGTTCATGTCCCGACGAAGCAAACTGCGGCCTGCGCATGCTCATGCTCGACGTACGCAATGCCATCTCCGACATCCTGGATCGCCATACGCTGAGTTCGGTCGTGCAGGTCGCGCATAAGAAGTTCGTCAGTTCCGGACGTCGGCCCGCTTTCATCGGCGGAGACGAATCATTTGAGAATGCCGGCAAGGGAAGGCTGACGGACGGTTTGATCTCCAATCTGCTGCCTGATTACTTCATCTGATCTGCAGAAGGGCAGGGAAGGGGTGTGAGTCGCTCATTAAACATACTGGCTTGGGGTGTTTATCGGCCACGTTTTCTGGGATAATTATGTAAGTCATTGATGGGTATGTTAATAAAAACATACCAAAATAGTAGTCTTATATTGACCCTAATCATTTTATCATAACTAATGATGTCACCTTAATAAAAGGTCACTTCCGCCAACCAAGCCAAGCCATGAAAACCACCCAACGTAACACCATCCTCCCGCTCGCCGCTCTCCTGGCCTTCGCTTCGGTGGCCTTGGCCGCGGAGCCGACCGTCCAGGAACAGATCGATGCCTTGAAGGCTCGTATCGCCGAGCTCGACGCCAAGGTGCGCCCCCTTCAGCGCGCCGAGACTACGGCCGGTGACAAAGGCTTCGCCCTCGTTTCGCCCGATACATCCACGTCCTTACGTCTTCGCGGTCTGCTCCAAGTCGATTCCCGCTGGTTTTTTGATAAGGCCATCGATAACGACGCCTTTCTGATTCGGCGTGCTCGACTCGGGCTCGAAGGAAAATTTGCCAACACGACGGAATACCAGCTGATCGGTGAGTTCGCTTCCAGTTCGGCAAGTTTACTGGATGCCAATGTCACGGTGACGTATTCGCCTGAACTTCAATTAAAGCTCGGTCGCTTTAAGACGCCCATCGGGTTGGAACAGTTACAGGGAGATTCCTCTACCCTATTTTTCACTGAGCGGTCTTTGGTGTCTCAGCTATTACCCAATCGTGATATTGGCGCCCAACTGGGCGGAGTTCTTGCTGATGGTCGAATTACCTATGCGGTGGGAGTGTTTAATGGCACGTTTGACGGGGGGAATAATCTTACGCAGTCGGACTCCAATGACGGGAAGGATCTTGCCGCGCGCGTCATGTTCTCTCCGTGGGTGAAGGATTCCGCGTCCGTCTTGCAAGGCCTGTCGATCGGCCTCGGTAGCACTTACGGACTGCAGGATGCCTCTGGCTCATTGACGCCAGGGTATAAATCCGACGGCCAGCAGACGATTTTTACTTATAATGCCAATACCTTCGCCAACGGCAAGATCCGGCGGCTTTCTCCGCAGCTTTCCTATTACAACGGTGCCTTCGGATTATTTGCCGAATACGCTGCTTCGTCCGCTGATGTGAAGCGCGGTGCAGCAATCGGTAATTTGCGTCATAGCGCCTGGCAGATTGAAGGTGGGTATGTGCTTACGGGTGAGAAATCGAGTTACAGCGGCGTCATCCCCGCCCATGACTTTGATCGCGCTACGGGAACTTTGGGCGCGGTTGAACTGGTGGCGCGTATTGCCTCCATTCGCTTCGACGATAAATCCTTCGTCAATGGGGGTTCGACGGGGTTCGCTGATCCGACGAAGTCCGCCCGCTCGGCGGAGACGTTAGGCATCGGCATAAATTGGTACCTGAATCGGTTTTATCGTTTCTCGGTCGACTTCGAATACACGCGGTTTGGTCTCTTCTCCGGTGCCGTTCCCTCCGCGAGTTCCGTCACCAGCCATCCTGAGCGTGCTTTGCTGACTCGCTATCAGTTTAGCTTCTGAGTAATTTCTTCACCTGATTCTCACGTATGCGAGTTTTCTCTCTCCCCTTTTTGATTTTCGCCTCCCTTGTCAGCGCGGCCGAGGAACCGGTGACGCTGCGGGTTGGATTCTTCCCGAACCTCACCCACTCCCCGGCCCTCGCGGCTCGCCAGCTCGAACGCGAAGGTACGGACTGGCATCTCGCGCATCTACCGAAAGGTTCGAAGATTGAATGGCGGGCGTTTAACGCGGGCCCTTCCGCGATTGAAGCCCTCCTTGCTGGTGCGGTCGATTTGACCTACATCGGTCCGTCGCCCGTCATCAACGCTCACGTCCGCACGAAAGGTAATGAAATCCGCGTGCTGGCTTCTGTTGCTCACGGCGGCAACGCCCTCGTCGTCCGCAAAGGACTCGGGCTGAAGACCCCGAAGGATTTCATCGGCCGTCGTCTTTCCACCCCGCAGCTCGGTAACACGCAGGACATCGACGCTCGCGTCTGGCTTCGCGATGGCGGGCTTAAAGTCACCATCAGCGGTGGCGACGCCCAGGTCATTCCAGCGCAGAACGCCGAGATGGTGCTACTATTCTCTCGCGGCGATATCGATGCAGCCTGGACGGTTGAGCCCTGGGTCACCCGTCTCACGAGCGAATTCGGCGGCGAAGTCCTCGTCGAGAAGAAGGACGCAATCATCACGGTGCTGACTTCCTCGAAGACCGCGCTCGCTAAGAACGGCAAGGGCATCGAGGCCTTTGTTCGCTCTCATTATGCTCTCCGCGATAAGTTGCTCGCTGAGCAGTCGTGGCACGAGAAATTGGTCATCGCTGGCATCGGTTCCGAAACCCGTTCGACCCCGCCCAAGGCCTCCCTCATCGGTCCGGCACTTGGCCGCGTGATCTTCGATGCTCGCGAAGACGATGCTGCCAGGAAGGTGCGACTGACCGCCGCTTTTACCCAAGCGTTGAAGGATTCAAAGGATTCAGGTCTTCTCAGGGGCGACGCCCCCATCGAACCGCTGCTCGAGTCCTTGGTCGCCGATCCAGCGCCATTGGCCAAGTAAGGGCCAATTAGTTCAAAGCTATGGGCCCCGTGAACGAGGTAGGAGTTGCGGTATAGGCTTTGATTACTAGGGGAATCGTCTTAATCCTGATAACTTAACTAATCTTGACATATTCAGCCCAGAGCCTGAAGTTATTCCCTCGGTTCGTTCCATGAGTTCCCCCAGCGATAAGGCCGCCAATCTTCCGGCGTTAACCCTTCGTAACGTCACCAAACGTTTTGAAGGGGCAGCTGGCAAGGTTACGGCGTTAGAGGATATCACCTTAGACGTGAGGGAAGGGGAGTTTCTGGCGGTCGTCGGCCCCTCCGGTTGCGGTAAATCGACCCTGCTCAGCTTACTGGCCGGGCTGGAGCATACGAACGAAGGCCAAATCCGGCTTGGTGATCAGGAAGTCGTGGCCCCCGGCCGCGATCGCTTGGTGATGTTCCAACAGGATGCACTGTTTCCTTGGCTCAATGCGCTGGAGAACGTGATGTTCGGTCTTCGCCTCAAGCCTGACCTCACCGAAGCCGAACGCTTGGAGTCGGCTCGCTATTACCTGAACCTTGTTGGCCTCGGCGATAAGGAGAAGGCCCGTCCGCATGAACTTTCCGGTGGGATGCGTCAGCGCGTTGCGCTGGCCCGTTCACTTGCCCCGAATCCGCGGGTGTTACTGATGGACGAGCCGTTCTCCGCCCTCGATGCGCTCACGCGTGAGCAGCTCTATGGTGATATCCAGGAGATTTTCACGAAGCGGAAGAAGACCATCGTGCTCGTGACGCATAATATCCGTGAAGCGGTCTGCCTCGGTGACCGGGTCGTACTGTTTTCGCCCAATCCTGGCCGCGTCCAACAGGTCTTCGATGTGAAGTTGCCTCGTCCGCGCCGCATGAACGATCCCGCCCTCGCCACGCTCGCCTCCGAGGTGACTGAAGCCCTGTCCGCCCATCTCGCTAAGTGATCATGGCTTCGAAGCTTCCACGTCCGGTCATTCCGACCCTCATCGCCGTTCTCTTCCTCGGCGGTTGGGAGTGGTTCGTGCGCACGGGCCACGTCAACGAGGTGCTGGTGCCGGCCCCTTCGCATATTCTACAGTGGTTCTGGGAGGCCCTCCTCAGTGGCGAGCTCCTTTCAGCAACCTGGGTGACGATGCGCCGACTCATCATCGGATTCGCTATCGGTGCCGCGCTGGGCGTGCCGCTGGGTGCCCTCTGCGCTCGCGTCCGCTGGATTCGTGATACGCTGGGCGTCCTT
>CAIKRN010000019.1 GCA_903829855.1 uncultured Opitutia bacterium | reverse complement strand
TCCCACGTGCTCAACAAGCTCCTGCTCTTCGACTGCGACTCAACGCTCTCGGCCATCGAGGGGATCGATGAGTTGGGCCGCCTGCGCGGGCCGAAGGTCTTCAAGGCCGTTGAGGAGATGACCAATGCGGCGATGAACGGTGGCACGCCCATGGAGGATATTTTCGCCAAGCGCCTGGAGATGATTAAGCCAACCCTCGCGGAACTCGAAGCGATTGGGGCTAAGTACATCGCGACCGTCGAGCCCACCGCCGTCGAGGCCATCGCCCAACTCCGGGCAGCCGGCTGGCACATCGCCATCGTCAGCGGCGGGTTCACCCAAGCCATCAAGCCACTCGCCCAATTCCTCGGCATCGCCCGCGTCGAAGCCGTGGTACTCAAATTCAATGAAGACGGCTCGTACGCCGGCTTTGACGAGAACTGCCCCACCGCTCGCTCCAAGGGTAAGAATATGATCGCCCGCCGCCTGCGTGCCGACTTCAAGGCCCAGGTCGTCGTGATGGTGGGCGACGGCGCCAGCGATCTAGAAGTCAAAGGCGACGCGGACAAAGTCATCGGCTTCGGCCGCTACGTCGTCCGCCCCAAGGTCAAAGCCGGCGCGGATGCGTTTGTGATGTCACTGGATCAGTTGCCGGGCGTGGTCTGAACCAGGCGGCAGATGCAGGTGCAAAGCTGCAAATCGGCGCCTTGGGCGCCTGTACAAACGTGCAAAGGTGAGGTGATAATCGAGGCAGGGACGTGATTGCTATCACGTCCGTTCGCCAAGCTACGCTGGGCTTTAAAAGGACTGGCTAAGAGCCGATTATTCCCGGCCTCGGTCTCGAACGGATGCGATGGCAATCGCATCCCTACCCCATTCTCCACCTTTGCACCGCTCGAACCATGTCGTGACGCGGTGCCGACCCGACTCGTAGGCAGCGGCCACTAGGGCAGCACGCGGTGCTGCCCCTACCTTCACGCCACTATCATTTCCCAACCGCTAACCGCTAACCGCTAACCGCCAACACCAGCCTCACTCCTTGCCATCCTTAGCCCATTCCCCTACCTATTAAACATGCGCTGCCTCCTACCCCTGCTCGCCATTGTCACCGCCTTCGCTGCCGATGCCCCAGCACCAGCGAATGCCCCCGCCCCGCTCCGCGTTTTCATCCGCTCAGGACCGAAGTCCCACGGCCCCGGCGACCATGACCATCCAGCCTTCCTTCGTGATTGGGTTCCGCTGCTCAACGCCTGGGGCATGAAAGCCACCGGGGGCGACACCTTCCCGACCGCCGAGCAACTCGCGCAGACCGACGTGATGATCATCCATCGCCAAGTCGGCGGTGATTTCAAACCTGGGGAAAAAGAAATCGTCGACGCTTACGCCAAGCGCGGCGGAGGCTTCGTCGTGATCCATGCCGCCAACGTCGCCGGCGGCGACGCTTCCGTAGCCTACTACAAAGATCTCATCGGTGGCTCCTGGCGCCAGAAGTTTACCAAGTACCGCGAAGGCCCCATCCAGCTCCGCTTCCCGCAAGTCAACGCCGCTTGGACCGATGGACTCATCACGAAGAATCTGCCTGACCTCGAGATGAAGGATGAAATCTACTACGACATGGATCTGCGGGATGACATCCATACGATCGCCGTGGCCACCACTCCCAAGAAAGGCGATAAGCCTGACGTGCAGACCCAGATCTGGACGTACGAAAAGGCCGGCGCCCAGCGCGCGGTCGGCTTCATCCCCGGACACACCTACGTCAACTTCAGCCTACCCAACATGCGCCTACTCATCGCCCGCAGCATCGCCTGGGCGGGACGCCGTGACCCGTTGATGTATGACTCGCCGGTGACGTTGCAGATTTGCCCCGTCTTCACCGAGCCCGCGAAGGCGAAGTAAGCTACGCTTAGACGCCGAGGATTTCGCGGATCTTCGCGCGTCGATAGCGGAAGATGCGTTCGACCTTGGCCTTCACAAACGGGTAGGCGACTTCACCGAGCGGCCAGAGCGGAAGTTTGTAGAGCACCTCGTCATCCATGCGCGTGCGGCCGCCTTCGTCGGCGAACGTGTGCGTATGGAACCAGACGGCGTACGGGCCCTTCAACTGTTCATCGGCAAACGCATAGGGCGGCTCCCAGTGCGTGATGCGGGTGCGCCAACCAAAAGGAAGGCCATTCAGCTTCAGGCTGTAGTCAATCAGCGTGCCCTGCCCCATCACAATTGGCCGAGGGGTCTTGATAACGAAGTGAAGCTCCGGAGGCGTGATCGCCTGCAGATTATCGGCCTTAGAAAAGAACTCGAAAACCTGCTCAACCGGCAGCGGGAGCAAAGTGCTCTCAAAGTAGCGATGGACCCCGCGCGGGAGCGAGTGAGGCTTCGCGAGGTGGTCGCGGCGGTGGGCTCGGATGACTTCGCTGTAATCAGACACGGGGGGCGGAGGACTGCGTGTAGGCTGGCGAGGCAAAGGCTGGGTGTCAAGGGACGCCCAGCGGGAAAGGGCTTGCCGAAGGGGCGGAGCGGGCTTCCCTTGGAGACCCCACCTTCACCATGGCCTCTCCTCATTCCCGTCGCAAGACCACCGGCGCCTTCGGCAACCGCAAGCCCCGCGAAATCGTCCGCGACTGGTCGAAGCCCGAAGCAGCCCCGGTCGACACCACGCCGCGCGAGCCGAGCTTCGCGGATAAGCTCATCAGCTACGCCCAGCCAATCCTCGAACAGGCCGGCGGCAACCACACCGCGGCCAAGGGTGCCATGAATGTCGCTATCCTTATTTGGAATGCAGCCATCGAAGGCGAAGCCAAGATCAAGGAAGCCAAGGCGACCCTCGCCAAACTGCCAGGCGCCTCCGCCGAGCAGGTCGAAGAACTCGTGACCACCATGGTCGCTCGCAAAACGGAGCTACACCCCGGCGAGAACATGATCGTGACCAATTTCATCCTGAAGTTCAGCCACAAACGCGGGACCCAGTTCCGCGTCTCCGCGGTGAACATCAACCCGGAAGGCGTCAAGAAGGCCGACCTTACGGATATGGTGAAGGTCACGGCCTAAGCTGGACGTTTTCCCGTTTGCGGTCGGAGGGCATTCGGGCTGAGAGTCCCAGCCCATGACCACCGTCGTCCTCCGCAACGCCGAGATCATCAACGAAGGCCGTCGCTTCCGGGCGGACGTCCTGATTCGGGCTGGGCGCATCGAACGCGTCGGCACCATTCCAGCTGGCACAAAGGCCGACCGCGAATTCAACCTGACGGGCAAACTACTGATCCCTGGCCTGATTGATGACCAAGTACACTTTCGCGAGCCCGGCCTGACCCATAAGGCCTGCATCGCCAGCGAGGCCCGGGCGGCCGTCGCCGGTGGCGTGACGTCGTTCATGGAGATGCCGAACACGAATCCTCCGGCGACCACGCACGAGGAGCTCGAGAAGAAATATGCCATCGGCGCGGCCACCTCGGTCGCGAACTACTCCTTCTTCTTTGGCGCCACCAACACGAACCTCGAAGCCGTCAAAGCGCTTGATCCGCGCAAGGTCTGCGGTGTGAAGGTCTTCATGGGCTCCTCGACGGGCGATATGCTTGTCGACCAAGCCACGACCCTCGAAGGAATCTTCCGCCACTCCCCCGCCCTCATCGCGACGCACTGCGAGGACACCCCGCGCATCAAGATTGCCGAAGCCGCCGCCAAAGCCAAGTGGGGCGAAGACGTCCCCGCCGGCGAACACCCGCGCATCCGCGACGTCGAAGCTTGTTACGCTTCGTCCTCGATGGCCGCCGAACTGGCCAAGCGCCATGACGCGCGCCTGCACATCCTGCACATCACGACCGCCAAGGAACTTTCGTTGTTCAGCGCCGCACCGCTGAAAGGCAAGCGACTCACCGCCGAAGCCTGCGTGCACCATCTCTGGTTCGCCGAAGAGGATTACGCGCCACTGGGTCATAAGATTAAATGTAATCCAGCGATCAAGACCGCCGCGGATCGGGCGGCCGTGCGCGCCGCGGTCGCGGCCGGCATCATCGACGTCATCGCGACCGACCACGCCCCGCATACGCGCGAAGAGAAAGCCCAGACGTATTTCAAAGCACCGTCCGGCTTGCCCCTCGTCCAACATTCGCTCCAAGTGCTGCTCGATCTCGTCGCCCAAGGCGTCTTCAGCCTTGAGACCGCCGTCGAACGTGCCTGCCACGCCCCGGCGACGCTCTTCGGCATCGTAGGCCGCGGCTTCATCCGCGAAGGCTATCAGGCCGACCTCGTGGTCGTGGACCTCCAGAAGCCTTACACCGTTAAGACCGAGAATCTCCTCTATCAGTGCGGCTGGTCACCCCTCGAAGGACACACTTTCGGCAGCACGATTGAACGCACCTTCGTCAATGGCGTCTGCGTCTTTGAGGATGGCAAGATCCGCCCGGATGCGCCGATGGGGATGAGGCTGAGTTTCAACGGCAACGTCAGGTAACAGCGGCTGGCGGTTAGCGGTTAGCGGTTGGAAAAAACCGGCAGAGGAGGACTGCGTGGATCGCTGAGTGGAGGACTGGATAGAGGACTGAATTGAAAAGATACCAGGGCTGATTTCCCCTGTTCCTTTCTCTATTCAGCCCTCGCAATCTGGTTTAAGCGCTTAGCGGCTGGGTAAGCCTAGGAGGGCGCGATAAATCACGCCCCTACCCCTTTTGCGGCGTGTCTAACCGCCTACCGCCAACCGCTTACCGCTTGTGTTGTCATCGGCCCTAAACTCCATACTCCAAACCCTAGTCCCCGACACATGTTCACCCTGCTTAAGACCGATACGACGACCGCGGCGCGCCTCGGCGTCCTGAAGACCCCCCACGGGGAGGTTCGCACGCCGGTCTTCATGCCAGTCGGCACCCAAGCCACGGTGAAGGGCCTCTCGCCTCAGCAGGTCGCCGAGACGGGCGCCCAGATTCTACTCAGCAACACCTACCACCTGAACCTCCGCCCGGGCCGCGAAATCGTGCGCGCCGCCGGCGGTCTCCATAAGTTCATGCACTGGGACAAGCCGATTCTGACCGATAGCGGAGGCTTTCAGGTCTTCTCGCTGGCGAAGCTCCGCACGATCACCGACGAGGGCATCCATTTTAGTTCCCACCTCGACGGCAACAAGCTGTTCCTCGACGTGAAGGACTGCTTCGACATCCAGGATGCGCTGGGCTCCGACATCGCCATGGTGCTCGACGAGTGTCCGCCCTACCCCTGCGAGCGCGCCGCGTGCGAAATCGCGGTGAACCGTTCCATCCGCTGGGCCAAGGAGATGCTCCAGCTGGCCAAGGACAGCGGCTTCCTGGCCTCCGGCCGTCACCTCTTCTGCATCAATCAGGGCTCGGTCTACGACGACCTCCGTATCCGCTGCGCCGAGGAGCTCGGCGGACTTGATTTCCCCGGCCACGCCATCGGCGGCGTCAGCGTCGGCGAGCCCGAAGAGCACATGCTCCATCAGGTTGGACTGGTCGCCCCGCTTCTCCCGAAGAACAAGCCCCGCTACGTCATGGGCGTTGGCACCCCGCCCCAACTCCTCCGCATGGTCGCCCTCGGCGCCGACATGTTCGATTGCACGATGCCGACCCGTATCGGTCGCCACGGCGGTGCGTTCACGCCCGACGGCCCGATCAGCGTAAAGCACCTGCGCTACCGAGATGATCACCGTCCGCTCGTGGAAGGCATGGATAACTACACCTGCCGTCATTTCTCCCGCGCGTACCTACGTCACCTGCACCACGCCGGCGAACAGCTCGGCGGCACCTTGCTCGCGCTACACAATATACACTTCCTGCAGGACCTCATGGCCCAGGCCCACGTGCACATCGCCGCAGGCGACTTCGCCTCCTGGTCCAAGTCCTGGTGCGAACGTTACGAAGCCGGCGCCAAAGACGAGATTCCGGCGGACTAGGGGCTGACCGCGTTCGCCGCATGGTGAACGCCATGGTAGGGGCGAGACTACGTCGCGCCCGAGGGCACGGCGTAGTCGTGCCCCTACCTCCGGCCACCGTTCGGCGGCCGAACCAGCAAACGAGGGCAGCACGCGGTGCTGCCCCTACCTGATGCAGACTAAAGCGAAAAACTCTCCCCACAGGAGCAGCTAGCCTTGGCGTTGGGATTCGAGAATTTGAAACCGCCACCGATCATCTTGTCAGAATAATCCAACTGCGTACCGCGAAGGTAGAGGGCGGATTTTGGGTCGACTAGGACCTCGACGCCTTCCGTGCGGACGAGGATGTCGGCCGACTTCGCCTCACCCGTGAAACGCATCTTATAGGAAAGCCCATTACAGCCGCCGCCCGAGATGGCCACACGGAGAAAAGACCCCTGCGCCTCGCGGACCGCCAAGGCACGCACCTTCACGCCGGCAGGCGCCGTGAGGCGAATCAGGCGCTCATCAGCCACACGGGGAGCGGCGGGCGGATTGGCGATTTCCATCTACACAGGATTAACGCGGCGGGCGGAAAGACAAGAAGCCATGACGTTATCCGCCCAAGATGCGGCCAAATCAGGCTTGCCCGCCCTCCGAGGTAAAGCCATTGAGATAGCCCCGGGATACGGTCGCGTAGCTCAGTTGGTTAGAGCGCAGCATTCACATTGCTGAAGTCACAGGTTCAAGTCCTGTCGCGACCACCATCCCGGGAGATTGCCGTCCCGCCACGTGGCTCGGACCCCTGTTTTATTAATTTATAATATTACACGTCAGGTTGTAATTGGGTGTTCACAGTCAACTGTCGCTTAAATAGATAGGGGGTGCTTTATCGCCCATACCACCAGCGGGGCCCGTCATTAAACGCCCTCTCCCGCATAAATTTCCCGCTATTTAATCGAATCTGTCGCCCATGCCCGAGTCTTCCCCGAAAATCCCCGACTCTATCCCCGAGCTCATTGAGCACCTCCGCGCCCTGCAGGAAAAGCGGGGCAACTGCACGATGCAGGCCCGCACGGAAGTCTGGCTAAAGATCGGCGGGGAGGAATTGGACATCAGCCCGGCCAACTTCCACGCCGCGCTCGCGGCGGCGCTCACGCAAGCGGGGTTGGTCGCGAAGGAAAAAACCGCCGATGTCGCCGCCGTGCTCTACTGCCTCGGGGTGACTAACTCGAATAACCTCTTCCAGAAAGTCCATCAGGGGAAACTCATCCCCCACGGCATCGGCAAGAACGGTCGGCGCAACGCCAAGGGCAAGAAATAAGCCGGCGGGTCAGGCGCAATCCTGGGCGTCGACGTCGATGACATCGATCACCTCTTCGTCGCCGAGAATCTTGGCCCGGAGCGGAAGTAAAACGGACAGCAAGGACTTCACGCCCGTGACGAGATACCAGATGTGGACGCGGTGCTGATCCTGCACTTTCTCAAAAGGGCACGGCGCTGGCCCGCGGATTTCACATAGCCCAGGATGGAGCCGTTCGAGCTCTTTCACCCAGGCATCGGCGACGAAATTCACCTTCTCGGCATTGCGGCCGCGGAAGACGTGACGAATCAGGTGGCGCTCCGGCGGGTAACCGAATTCGGCGCGCTTCTCCAATTCGGCGGCCGCAAAGCCATGGAAATCGAGTCGCTTGGCGAACTGGATAGGATCCGAGGCCGGCTGGAAACTCTGGACGACAACCACGCCCTCAAGGTCACCACGGCCAGCGCGGCCGGCCACCTGGGTGAGTAGTTGAAACGTGCGCTCAGCGGCCCGGAAGTCCGGCAGTTGCAGGGATAAGTCCGCGTCGATGATACCCACCAAGGTCACGCGGGGGAAATCGAGTCCCTTGGCAATCATCTGCGTGCCGAGGAGCATGTCATATTTACCGGCGCGAAAATCCGAGAGCACCTTCCGGAAGAGGTCCTTCTTGCCCATCGTATCGGCATCAATGCGGGCCACCCGGGCGCGAGGAAAGAGCTGAGCGATCGTTTCCTCCACCTTCTGCGTGCCGTAACCCTTCCAGCGGACCTTCGGGGAGCGGCAGCTCGGGCAGAGTACCGGGGCACGCTCCTGATGGTTACAGAGGTGGCAGCGGGCGGTATCATCGGTGCGGTGCAACGTGAGGGAAACGCTGCAACGCTTACACTGCACGGCCTCGCCGCAATCCGGACAGACCAGCGAGCGGGAGTGGCCGCGACGGTTCAGGAAAAGAATCGATTGCTCACGGCGCTCCAGCCGGGCGCGGATACCATCGGTCAATTCACGCGAAAGGATATGCTGCCCTTTCGAGTGCAAGATTTCGCGGCGCATATCCACGATACGAAAAGCTGGCATCGGGCGGTCATCCACCCGCTTGGCCATCACATCGAGCACATAGCGACCAGAGGTGGCGTTCTTCCAAGATTCCAACGAAGGCGTGGCCGAGCCCAGCACGCAGGCCGCCCCGAGGATCGAAGCGCGCATCACCGCGACATCGCGTCCGTGATACATCGGGGTTTCACCCTGCTTGAAGGAGGGCTCATGCTCCTCGTCGACGACAATGAGCCGGAGATTTGGGAGCGGAGCGAAGACCGCGGAACGCGCCCCGACGACCACCCTCGCCTGCCCGAGCGACATCGCCATCCACGCATCGAAACGCTCCCCGGCGGAAAGGTGGCTGTGCCAGACGACGACCTTGGCGCCGAGGTCGGCGAGACGAGAACGAAGCCGGCCGACCGTCTGCGGCGTGAGTGCGACCTCGGGAACCAGGAAGATTGCTGAACCACCCTCAGCGACGACCTTGCGGATCAGCGCCACATAGACCTCGGTCTTGCCCGAACCCGTGACGCCATGGAGCAAGTGGGCGCGGAAGGCTTTGGAATCAAGTGTCTGCGTAGCCGAGGCGACCGCGGCAACTTGCTCCGGATTTAAGGTGTGGCCAGTGGCGGCGACCGTCTCGCCTTCGGCGTACGGGTCGTCGTAGGCCACGCGCCACAAGACACTCGCATCCTCCTTGACCGTGCCCGCCTTGATGAGCGCATCGACGGCCTGCTGGGCAACGCCGAGGCCTTCGACCATCTTGGAACGATCGGCGGGCTCTTTCTGACCGGAAAGATAATCGATAACCTGCGCTTGCCGCGGGGCTTTCTTACGAAGTTTCTCCAGTACCTCAGCGTCAGGCGGAGCGATCAGCGTAAGCAGGCGGCGCAACACCGGGCGCACGCCCTTGCGGACCGCGGCTGGCAGGACGGTTTCCAAGACAGAGTTAAGCCCGCAGCCGTAATAGCCCGACATCCATTCGGCTAGCTTACAGCAATCGGGCGTCATCACCGGCTGCTCGTGTTCGAGCGAGATGATACTGCGCAGTTTGGCGGAGGGCGGTGGCTCGGCCGGATACTTCCAGACCACGCCGATGCTCGTCCGCCCACCGAGGGGCACGCGGACCAGTTGACCAACCTGCAGGACTTCCTTCAGCGCCGAGGGCACGGCATACGAGTAGGCCCGAGCCCCGCCGTCAAACGGGACTACCTCGGCAACGCCGGGTGCAATTTCTCCGAAAAGGTCAGGCACTGGTGGATACGTTCGCCTAACGAGTACGGGGTTTCAAGCGAGGGATACCGACAAGCAGGGAAAATCCGCTTAGGCGTGCACATCCGACACCGGGACGCCCGAATGGGCGGCGATCCGGGCACACATCAGCGCCCAGAAGCAGCCGATACAGTTCGCCACGACCAACTGAAGGTCGGTGGGCATGCTGTAGAAAATGAGCGTACCCGGAAACCAGACGAAGTAGTTCGTCAGCAAATTCGGCAACACCAAGCGTCGATACCAACCCGGGCCCATCGCCGCCCGGAGGCGGGCGGTGTCCCAGCCGCAATCCTTCCAGAGGTGGGAAATCGCGTTGAACGGCGCACCAATGAAGATCGTGAAGCCAGCCATATCGACGAACACCTTTAACAGAACGGTCGGAAGATTGGCCTCACTGCCAAACCAGACGGCCTGGATATGGTAGAAATAGGTGATCAACATCCCCATCAGGCTCCACCAGACCATGCTGTGGATGAGGTCGCCGAATGGATAGGTCGGGCGTAGCCCTGGGAAGATCATCCGGAAGCACCACGGGATAAGACCCGAAGTGATTGCCGTGAAGATCGCCGCAAAGGCAAACGGGTTAGCCTTGTTGACGGCGCCGATGCGGTTGAGAGCCGTGGCGACGGCGGGGACGTTGTAATACGCCACGACGAGACCGGCCGCAGCTAACATGATGATCGCCAACGGCAGCGCGTTGTCGCGAGCGGCCTTGATGCCGGCGGTCAGCGGCGAAGCGGAAGCGTCACTCATCCGAGGAACTTGCGGAGCAGCTGGTCGATGAGGACCGGGTTAGCCTTGCCCTGCGTGCGCTTCATAATGGGGCCCTTGAGCGCGTTGATGGCCTTCTCGTTGCCGGCGCGGTATTCGGCGATGGATTTCGCCACGGCCGGATCGGCGATGACTTCCTGGACAATCTTCTCGAGCTCGCCGGTGTCGCTATTCTGGCGGAGGCCCTTGGCGTCAACAATCGCGGCGGCGTCCTGGCCGGTCTTGAACATCTCGGCGAAGACTTCCTTGGCCTGCTGCTTGGAAATGACGGCCTCGTCGGTGAGCTTCACCAGACCGGCGAGCTGGGCGGGCTTGATCGGGCAGGACGAAAGCGAGACCTGCGCGGGCACGGCCTCATCGAAGGAGCCAGCGGCACCCGCCGAAGCGGCGAGGTCGCGCAGGAGGTCGTTGGCAACGAGGTTGGCGATGCCCGACGGGTTGGTCGGATGAGCAGCCACGGCCAGCTCGAACCACTCGGCGAGGGCGCGGTCATTCACGAGCACCGAAGCGGCGGTGTAAGGCAGGCCAAGCTTCTCGACGTAGCGACGCTGGCGGTCGTAAAGGTTTTCCGGGACCAATTTAGCCAGCCGGGCGACCGTCTCGCGCGAAATCTTTAACGTCGGGATATCCGGATCTGGGAAGTAGCGGTAGTCATGGGCGTCTTCCTTATCGCGCAGAACGTAGCCCCGACCCAATTCGGCATTCCAACCGCGGGTCTCTTGCGTGATCGAACGGCCGGCTTCGAGTTCGCGGATCTGGCGGGCGGTCTCGTAGATGACCGTGTCGCGAACGCTCGAGATTGAGTTAAGATTTTTGGTTTCGGTGCGAGTGCCGAGCTTGTCGGCGCCACGGCGGCGGATCGATACGTTACAGTCGCAACGCAACTGGCCCTTTTCCATATCGCAATCGGCCACGCCCGCCTGAGTCAGCATCGCGACGAGCGAGCGCAGGAAAGCTTCCGCTTCGGCCGAGGAACGGAGATCTGGCTCGGTGACGATTTCGAGGAGCGGCACGCCGGCGCGGTTGTAGTCGACCAACGACCCGCTGCCCGCATGGCTGAGTTTACCCACGTCCTCTTCGAGGTGCGCATGGTGAATGCGGATGAACTTGTGCTCGCCCATGACGTTGCGCGAGGCACCGGGGAGCTCGATCTCGACCTGGCCGCCAACAACCACCGGAAAATCCTTCTGCGTGAGCTGGTAGTTCTTCGGATTATCCGGGTAGAAATAATTCTTTCGATCCCAAGAGCAGTGCTCTGGAACGGAGGACCCCACGACCAGGCCAAAGAGGATGGATTTCTCGACGGCCTCGCGATTCACCACCGGCAACGTGCCGGGGAGACCAAGGACGACCGGGTCGACCTGTTCATTCGGCGCCTTACCGAAGCCCCAAGGGGAAGAGGCGAAGACCTTGGCGCGGGTGTGCAACTGCACGTGGACCTCAAGGCCGATGACGACTTCCCAATCAGAAGGTACGTTGCTCATAGCGTGGCTTGCTGGTGGGCGAAACCGTGGGCGGCCTCGAAGAGACGGCCCGCGGCGAGGAGTTTGGCTTCGGAGAGCGGCGCCCCGACGAGATGGAAACCGACCGGGAGATGGCCGGACTTACCGCAGGGCACCGAGATCGCCGGGAGACCAGCGAGGTTAGCGGGAATCGTAAAAATGTCCTCGAGGTAGAGCTGCAGCGGATCTGAAGCCTTCTCGCCGACCTTGAAGGCAGGCGTCGGAACGGTCGGGGTCAGCAGCACATCGACGCCCGCAAGGGCGGCGAGGTATTCGGCCCGAATCTTCGAGCGAGCCCGGAGCGCGCGGACGTAATAGGCATCAGCGTAACCGGCGCTGAGCACGAACGTGCCGAGCAGGATGCGGCGCTTCACTTCGGGACCGAAGCCTTCGGAGCGACTGGCGGTCATCATCTCGACCGGCGTACCGGCGGAGGCGGAGCGATGGCCGTAGCGGACGCCATCGTAGCGGCCGAGATTCGAGGAAGCCTCGGCGGTCGCCACGACGTAATAGGTCGGCACGGCGAGGTCGGCGGAGGGCAGTTCGACCTCGGAGATCGCGCAACCTTGGGCGCGGTAGAATTCGATTGCGGCGTTGACGGCGGCGGCGACTTCGGGAGCGACGCCCTTCCCGAGGAAACCCTTCGGGATGCCGATGCGGAGCTTCTTGGCGTCGCCGGCCGGCGTGAGGGCACGGTCAGACGGGCCGAAGCAGGTCATGTCGCGTGCATCGGCCGAAGCCAACGCGTTGAGGAGGAGTTCGCAGTCTTCGATACTGCGGGCCATCGGGCCGATCTGGTCGAGCGACGAAGCGAAGGCCACGAGGCCGAAGCGGGAGATGAGACCGTAGGTGGGCTTCAAGCCGACTACACCGCAATGCGAGGCGGGCTGGCGAATCGAACCACCGGTATCGGAGCCAAGCGAGAGAGGAACCAGTCCGGCCGCGAGGGCCGCGGCGCTACCGCCAGAGGAACCGCCCGGGATGCGGGCGAGGTCCCAAGGATTGAACGTCTTACGAAGCGCGGAGTTCTCCGTGGAAGAACCCATGGCGAACTCGTCCCTGTTCAGGCGGCCGTAGAGGATCGCGCCGGCGGAGCGGAGGCGCTCGGCGACATGGGAATCGTAAGGCGAGACCAGCGATGCGAGCATTTTACTCGAGCAGGTGAGCGGCTGACCTTTCACCGCGATGTTATCCTTGATCGCGACCGGGATGCCTTCGAGCGGACCGCGGCCCTGCCCGGCCTTGCGGCGGACATCGGAGGCGGCGGCCTGAGCGAGCACGTCGGCCTGGTCGAGATGCGTGAAAGCGCCGACCTTATCGTTGATTACTTGATAACGGGCGATGAGCGCTTCGCAAAGGGCACGGGATGTCAGCGAGCCGGCCGCGAGGCGGCGGCCAAGCTCAGCGGCGGAAAGCGTATGGAGCGCGTCGGCCATGGCTTAGGATTCGTCGTCCACGACGCGCGGGACGGAGATTTGCCCATCGCGCGAGGCGGGGGCGATGCGGGTGACGGCTTCGGCACCGAGGACCAGACCTGGCTCATCGGAGCGCAAGGCATCTTCATTCACCACGCGGGCGTCGTCGATGGTGGCAGGCAGGTCAGCGTCCGCCAGCGCCTGGAAGTGGCCCAGGATCTGGTTGAGTTGCGAAGAGTAGAGCGCCTTCTCCTCGGCGGTAAGGCTGAGGCGAGCGAGTTTCGCGAGGTGATCGATGTCGAAACCTTCGGCCATGGGAATTAGCGACGGACGGTCCAGCCGGCACCCTTCTCGAGGGTCGCGATGACGACGCCGAGGGCTTGGTTGGTTTCTTCGTCAGTGAGCGTACGGGTGGCATGGCGCCAGCGGATCTCGAAGGCGAGGCTGCGATGCCCTTCCGGGAGGCCCGGGCCGGTAAAGACGTCGAAGCAGTTGACGGATTCCAGCACGAACTCCTTGCCCGCGGCCTTCGAGGCACCTTGGCGGAC
>CAIKRN010000018.1 GCA_903829855.1 uncultured Opitutia bacterium | reverse complement strand
GTTCTTTGGCCGGTGGGACGCGGTCATGATTTCAGCTTCCCCATGGCTTTCGCAACGAGGAACCAAGAACAAGGAACCAGGAACATTACTCATCGTTTCCGTATCAGTTCTGACGTGGCCACGGCTTTCACGATATCTTTGGTGCGGTAGTCTTGCTTCTTGGCTTCGGCGACGATCGCGTTGATGTCGTCTTTATCGTCGAACGTGAGTACACGGCGGAGCGCATAGGTGCACAGGTGTTCGATGAAGGCCTTCGCGACAGCATCCCGGTCAGCGAGGAGCAGTTGTTTGAAGCCGAGGGAGTCTTTGAAGATCCGACCATCGGGCATCGTTCCCGCCGGGTTGATGGTCGGATCAGCGCCGAGGCCAGCCGGAACTTTCTCGACGCTGCGCCACTGACCGATGGCATCGTAGTTATCCCAAGCGAAGCCGAGGGGATCGATCTTGGCGTGGCAGGCGGCGCAATTGGGGTTCTTGGAGTGGGCGGCCAGTTTGTCGCGTAGAGAGGCCTTGGGGCTTTGAGGCGTAGGGGGTTCAATCGCCGGCACGTTGGCGGGCGGGGGAGGGGGCGTCTTGCCGAAGATCGTCTCGCTAAGCCAGACGCCGCGGTGGATCGGCCGATGGCGGGTGCCGTCGGAGGTCAGGCCAAGGACTGCGCCCATCGTGAGCAGGCCGCCGCGATGATCCTCCGGCTTGAGTGAGACGCGATGAAATCCGTCCGTCTTCGGCTCGGGTAGCCCGTAGAATTCGCAGAGCCGGGCGTTGGCCATGGTCCAGTCGGAGTCGATGAAGGCATCTACGGTTAGGTTCTTGCCAAACACTTCGCGGAAGAACTCCACCGGCTCGGCCTTCAGGCTGGTCTCCAGCCAGTGCTCGTAACTCGGATAGAGCTTCTTGTCGGGCGGGAACATGCCGACGCGGTGCAGTTGCAGCCATTGGCGCGCGAAGTCATCGACAAAGCGACTGGCTTTGCCGTCTGCGAGCAACCGCTCCACTTCTTGGGGGAGACCGTCGCCGCTGAGTTTGCCTGCTTTGGCCGCAGTGGAGAGGCCGTCGTCCGGCATCGAACTCCAGAGGAAATAGGAGAGGCGTGAAGCGAGTTCCGGCTGGGTGAGTCGCTCGCGGGCCGCCTTATCACCTTCGACGAGGTAGATGAAGTGCCGGGAAGTCAGCACGCCCTGCAAGGCGACCCGATAGGCGTCGGCCAGCTTCTCGCCCGCCTTTCGTTCGGCGCGGTAGGATTGCAGATATAGCTCCAACTCTTCGTTCTTCACCGGGCGTCGCCAGGCGCGTTCGGCAAAGCGTTGCAGTTGCTCCGCCACAGCCTCGGGCGTCGCGTTCTCGGGTGGCAGCAGTCCCTTGCGTCGGGCTTTCTCGGCCTCCGATATCAGCGGCCCCTCCCACTCGATCCAGTCGATGAGCGCCAGCGAGTAAAGGCCGTTGCCTTTGTCGTCGAACAGCTGCGGGAATGCCGGAGCGGTCAGCATGGTCTCGCTGCTATGGGTGAAGATTGTGCTCGGGTAGAGTCGGTGGGAGTGTACCCCGCTCAGCTGATGGCTGGCTTCTAGGTTGAAACGTAGGCCGACGGGCAACTCGAGTGACACCTCTGATTCATAGACCTCAGGGTGGTCTTCCGGGGCGGTGATATCGATGCCAAGGAGTCGGGCGGCCATGGGATTTTCACTTTCTCCAGGGATGCCGATGGTCAGGTGTGCCGGCTGGCCGCCGAGAGGGCGGATACCGCTGGCCTTGATACGGACTTTATAGAGCCCACTATATTCTGGGCCGATGGCTTTTCCTAGCCACCACGGAGCGAACGCCTCAGGTCCGTTGCCCGGATAAGCACCAGGGTAGATGAAGCTGCGCAGGGGGCGCTTGATGCCGAAGCGGTCTAGCGCCGCCTGCTGCGCCTTCCCGCCACCGGGAAGTAATTCCATAGCGGTCTTGCGGACTTTGCGCGTCTCGACGCTCGCCGTGGTGAGGGCGCGGTCCAGGACGATGCCGGCCGCTCGGTAATACCGATCCACATGCGACGGCGAAAGTGAAAGCTCCGACCCGATGCGTTCAAATCCATGCCAGCGGGTGTCTTCGTTCAGCTCACCTTGCTTGGTGGGGTCATAGCGGACGCCCAGCAAATCGTAGACGGTGTTCTGATACTCCTGACGGCTCAAACGATAATGCGACACCACTGGCCGGGCCGCCTGACGCGAGGCGCGGCCTTCCTTGAGGGCTCCGTCTAGGCTCGTCACGAAGGCGGCGATCTCCGCCTGCGTCGGTTTGGGTTCCTTGTCCTTCTTCGGTGGCATCTCGCCGCTATTCACGTTCTCCATGGCCTCGGCCCAATGATGGGTGTCGATGCCGAGTTTGAAATCGCGTGAGAGCTTATCGAAACGGAGGTCCCCCTTTTCCTTCTCGGGTCCGTGACAACGGACGCAGTGCTTCTCAATGAAGGCTTCGTAGGGTTCCGCAGCCCGGACCGTACCGGTCAGGCTCAGGCTAAGAGTGAAGAGCGCAAAGGCGCGGGAGAGGTATCCCTGGGAGGGCATGGTGCGGGACGGAAAAGGGGATAAGGCGTTCGGGGCGAACGCTGTGGGTACTTATGGGACAGACGGAAGTAGGGTCAAGTTCCCTGCCTTGAGCTACGGGGCTCGGCGTCAGACAACCCTGCCTGCCTCCCTCGCAATTAATCAAAGAACCAAGAACCAAGAACGACGAACTCCTTTAAGCTAATATCTCCTTAATCACATGCCCATGCACATCCGTGAGGCGGCGGTTGGCGCCGTTGTGACGGAAGGTGAGCTTTTCGTGATCGAGGCCGAGGAGGTGCAGGACGGTGGCGTGGATGTCGTAGCCCTGGGTGAAGTGCGAACGGTCGGCGGGCTTGTAGCCCCATTCGTCGCTCGGGCCATGGGAGACGCCACCCTTGATGCCGCCGCCGGCGAGCCAATTGGTGAAGACGAAGGGGTTATGATCGCGACCCTTGCCGCCTTGCGCGCACGGCATGCGGCCGAACTCGGTGGTCCAGAGGATCAGGGTATCCTCGAACATGCCGCGGTCCTTGAGATCCTGGATGAGCGCCGCGGTGCCCTTGGCCATGCCGAGGGAGAGCGGAGCATGATCGCGGGCGATATCC
>CAIKRN010000017.1 GCA_903829855.1 uncultured Opitutia bacterium | reverse complement strand
CGGGCGGACCCACGTGCGTGCCTGAGGATTATCATACAGGCAGCGATAGATCACCTGCGGCGAAAGGTCTTCAGAATGGGCGGCCACCCCGAGCCGGAGGTAGTGGTTGCCTTTGTAGTGGCGATAGAGGGTCCAGGACATAGCTACACAGGGGACATGGTGACACGGGGACACGCTGGCAAGGCTGTTGAGCCAAACCCCTTGTCACCTTGCCCACGTGCCCACATGGCCCTGGGCGGACAACGTCCGCCCCTCACTTCGCCGGGCCCCAGTGCTTCGTGAAAGGATGCAGGATGAAGAGCGGCTTACCGACGACGTCCTGGGCGGGCACTTCACCCCAGCCGCGCGAGTCGTAGCTATTCGAAGAATTATCGCCCATCGCGAAGTAATGCCCGGCCGTCACGGTGTAATCCTGCTGCAAGGGAATCGCATAACGATCACCGCCGGCCTCAGGAAGGTAGCCGTAGTAACCCTTGTCCATCGCTCGCTGACTATTGAGAACCATCGGCTCTGGCGAGGTCACGACCTTACCGTCGACAAAGAGCTCGCCCTTCTCACCCACGCGAAGTTTCTGCCCAGGGACACCGGCGAGGCGTTTGACGAAATAGTTCTGCGAAGGCTGCCCGTATTGATCATCTAAGCCGCGGATGTTATTCGTGCGGAAGACGAAGGTATCGCCGCGCGATGGGTCCACGAAATTATAGGACATCCGGTCCACGAAGAGCATATCGCCCGTGAGAATATCGAAGTTGAAAAGCGTCTTCCCCGCGACTGCCTTACGGGGCACGACTATGACGGGACCGAACGGACCACTCTTAATGCGGCCCTCGCGCTCGGCACTGGCAAAAACCACCTGCCAGCGATCATGGTCTTGGCGAGGCAAGGGGAGCTTGGCTTCTTCGGGGAAGAAGGTGCGAAGTAAAACCGTTTCAAAACTAAAGTCCGCCGGCACAACAATCGACTGCATCGCGGCGCCGACCTGAATCTCATAACGGTCCGCGGGACCCTTCCAGATGCCCGTGCCGAATAGACCGCTATCCTCGACGCGCGAACGCGGGCGGAGCATGTATTCGACCCGGCCGCGCTCACCGCGTGACATGCCAATCGGCAAAGCAATTTCACCTGAGGATTCCGCGGGAATGACGACCGTGGAGGTCCACTGCGTCAGTTTCTTGAAAACCCTTACCGGCAAACCCGGTTCCTCGCCTTCCGGGGAACGGACTTCAGCGGTCATCCCGTTGTAAGTCGGCCACATGGAGTTTGTCGGGATCTTGAAAGGCTGCAGGAAGAAACTGCGAATCGAGCCAGCGACAATCGCGGCCATGACCACCATCTCGGTGTAATCGGTGGTGGCGGTGACCGGATAAATCTTCCCGCCGTTGCGGACGAGCACCTCGTGCAAGCGATTGAGGAGCACCTCGACTTGCGTGAGTTCCATCTGGCGATTCCGACCGGCCAGGCGCACCTGCTCAGCCAGCTCTAATTGCTCATTGAGGGCGGTCGATGCCAAGACGTCGCCGCGATAAAGATGCACCTTCTCCGAAGCCTCGACCAAGGCGTTCCCGATTTTGCGGAGTTTGCGGCGTTGATAGAAAGACATAGCGGGGACGCCCCGAAGTTAGCGCCCGTCCCGCCGAGGGAAAGCCCGAATTAGGGCTTAGCCTTCGTTCTTGAGAATCTTAATGAAAGCTTCCTGCGGGATGTCGACCTTGCCGATCTGCTTCATGCGCTTCTTGCCCTCCTTTTGCTTATCGAGCAGCTTGCGCTTACGGGAGATGTCGCCGCCGTAGCACTTCGCGGTCACGTCCTTGCCGACCGAACCGATGGTCTCGCGGGCGATAACCTTGGAGCCGACGGCAGCCTGGATGGCAATTTTGAAGAGCTGACGAGGGAGAAGCTCCTTGAGCCGCTCGCAAAGATTACGGCCACGGCCTTCAGCCTTGGAAGCATGGACAATCGAGGAGAAGGCATCGACCGGCTCTTCGTTGACGCGGATGTCCATCTTCACGAGGTCCGACGTGACGTATTCGCCCAACTCGTAATCCATCGAACCGTAACCGCGGGTGATGGACTTCATGCGGTCATTGAAATCGACGAGAATCTCGTTGAGCGGGAGGAGGCAGACGAGCACGACGCGGTCGCCGTCGATGGTCTCGGTGCGTTCGCAGATACCGCGCTTTTCTTGGACGAGCGTGAGCATGTCACCGATCGACGTGCCCGGGATATGGATGTGGGCACGGATCGTCGGCTCCTCAATGTGCTCGATGGCGGACGGGTCCGGCATGGCTACGGGATTGTCGAGGATGTGCTCCACGCCGTCGGTGGTGTAGACCTTATAAACGACGGACGGGTAGGTCGAAAGGATGTCGAGGTCGTACTCGCGGCGGAGGCGTTCCTGGACAATTTCCATGTGCAGCAGACCGAGGAAGCCACAGCGGAAACCAAAGCCCAGCGCGGTCGAGCTCTCCGCCGTGTAAGTCAACGAAGAGTCATTGATCGCGAGCTTGGACAACGAGGTCTTCAGCTTTTCATAATCGGCCGTATCGAGCGGGTAGATGCCACTGAAGACCATCGGACGGACTTCCTTAAAACCAGGGACGGGCTCCTTGGCAGGGTCATTGGCGAGCGTGATGGTGTCGCCGACCTTCACGTCAGCGACTTCGCGAATATTAATGACGATGTAGCCGACGCAGCCGGGACCGAGTTCGTCTTGAGGCTTCATCTTCGGGGCGAAGATGCCGACCTCCTTGATGACGGAGCGGACTCCGTTATACATCAACTCAATCGTCTGACCGGCCTTGAAAGTGCCCGAGAAGACGCGGACGTAACTGATGACGCCCTTGTAGGAGTCGAAGAGAGAGTCAAAAACTAGTGCGCGGTGTTGAGGATAGTCAGCCCAGCGGGGCGGCGGGACGCGCTTGATGATCGCAGCGAAAATCTCGTCGATGCCGATACCAGATTTGCCGGAGGCCAGCACGGCATCCTGGGCAGGAATCGTCAAAATATCTTCGACCTGACGGCGGGCTTCTTCCGGGCGGGCGCTGGGGAGATCGACCTTATTGATGACTGGGACGATTTCGAGGCCCTGATTCATCGCGAGGGTGGCGTTGGCGACCGTCTGGGCTTCCACGCCCTGGGACGCGTCGATCAGGAGGACCGCGCCTTCGCAGGCGGCGAGGGAACGGGAGACTTCGTAGGCGAAGTCCACGTGACCCGGGGTGTCGATGAGATTGAGGATATACTGCTTACCGTCCGGTGCGGTGAAGTTCATCGTCACCGGGTGGCACTTGATCGTGATGCCCTTTTCGCGCTCGAGGTCCATCGCGTCGAGGAGCTGCTCCTTCATCTGGCGCTTCTCGATGGTCTTCGTGTGCTCGAGCAAGCGGTCGGAAAGCGTCGTCTTGCCGTGGTCGACGTGCGCGATGATGCAGAAATTGCGGATGTGATCTAAGGACACGGTAAAGAGGTGAAAGGCTTAATAGGACTGCGGACGGGACGCTTGTCCAGCGTTAGCCCCCGCTAGGCGGGGATTAGGCCGGAATATCGGCGAACTCGTGCAGGGAGGCCACGGGAGCCTCGGGGGCCGAGCGCTTCATCATACCCGCCAGCACGCCACCGGGGCCACATTCGTAGAACTGGGCAATACCCGTGGAAGCAGCGGCCTTACAATCATCCTCCCAGAGGACCGAGGAGACGACCTGCTTGACCAGCGCGGCACGAAGATCGGCTGGCTCGGCGAGGGTGCCACCCGTGGTGTTGGAATAGACCGTGACCTGAGGGCGCTTGAACTCGACGCCCTGCAGGAAGGCTTCGAAGGCCAGGCGGGCGGGCTCCATGAGACGGCTATGGTAGGCACCAGCGACCACGAGGGGTTTTACGAGCTTGAAGGCGCCGAACTCCTTGGCGCGGGCGACGGCTTGGGCGACCTTCTCGGAGTCGCCAGAAATCACCACCTGCCCGGGGCAATTAAAGTTCGCAGCATCGATATCGAACGCGGCGCAGAGTTTAGCAATGTCATCGCGGGTCCCGCCGATGACAGCGGCCATGCCGCCCTTGGTTTGATCACAGGCGAGCTGCATTAGGCGACCACGTTCGGCGACGACCTTGAGGCCCGTCTCAAAATCCCAGACACCCGCGACAGCGTAAGCGGTCAACTCCCCAAGGGAGAGCCCCAAGCAAGCCTTGAGGTCGTTGAGTTTACCGCGCTCCTTGAGGACCTGAGCGATGGCGTAGCCCTGGACGTAGAGGGCGGGCTGGCAGACCCGGGTCTCCGTGAGGACTTCGGCCGGCCCTTCGAAGCAGACCTGTCGAAGGTCAAAGGGGAGAACCTGGGCCGCCCGATCGTAGAGACCCTTGGCGAGGGCCGACCCTTCGTAAAGGGACTTACCCATGCCCACAACTTGGGCGCCTTGACCAGAGAACAGGAGTGCGGTGGACATTGGTAGGAGGGAGGGAAAAAGGACGGGAGGGTCAATGATGGAGAGGCGGAACGCCCAAGCGGTTGGCGGTTAGCGGTTAGCGGTTGGAAAACGCAAAAAGCAGAAGAACCAGAGAAACCAGGGCTCAGACCGCCCTCCCCCGTACCCCACCCTAACCGCTAACCGCTATCAGCACCTCCTGCTTCCTTGACCACCCCCACCCCACCCCCTACCCCTACCTTTCCTTTCGCCATGCCACTCGCCCTCCTTTCCGTCAGCGACAAAACCGGCCTCCTGCCCTTCGCCCAAGCCCTCGTCAAAGAGCACGGCTACAAACTCCTCTCCACGGGCGGCACCTCCAAGATGTTGCGCGACGCCGGCCTGCCGGTGACCGATGTCAGCGAACACACGGGCTTCCCCGAAATCATGGAAGGCCGCGTAAAGACCCTGCACCCAAAAGTCCACGGCGGCCTGCTCTGCCGACGCGATTCGCACGAGCACCTCGAAGAGGCCAAGAAGCTTGGCATCGAGCTCATCGACCTCGTCGTCGTGAATCTGTACCCGTTTGAAGCGACCGTCGCGAAACCCAACTGCTCGTTTGAAGACGCCATCGAGAATATCGACATCGGCGGCCCGTCGATGCTGCGCAGCGCAGCCAAGAATCATGCTTCTGTCTCGGTCGTTACCGATCCCGCCGACTACGAGCGCGTGCTCGCCGCGATGAAAGATTCCGCGGCACTCAGCGAACTCCGCCGCGAACTCGCCTTGAAGGTCTTCCAGCGCACCTCGGCCTACGACGCCGCGATTGCTAATTACCTCGAATCCCAGACCCAGCCTGGTGCCGGTAACGTCCTCGGACTGCCTTCGCGCTACACCTCCACCCTGCCCATCGCCCAGCGCCTCCGCTACGGCGAAAACCCGCACCAGCAGGCTGCGCTCTACGGTTCTTTTCATGAGGCCTTCGAGCAGCTCCAGGGCAAGGAACTCAGCTACAACAACATCCTCGATATCACCGCCGCGACTTACCTCATCGGCGAGTTCGAGCGGCCGACAATCTGCATCCTGAAGCATACCAACCCCTGCGGCGTGGCTTCGGCTGACACCCTCCTCGAGGCCTGGCATAAGGCCTTCGAGACCGACAAGCAGGCCCCATTTGGTGGCATCATCGTCGCGAATCGCACGGTCGATAAAGGTCTGGCTGAAGCCATCGCCGAGATCTTCTCCGAAGTCATTATTGCGCCAGAGTTCGACGCCGATGCGCTCGCCATTTTCGGCAAGAAAAAGAACCTGCGTCTCATGCGCGCCAAGGTCGGCCTGCGGGCCGACACCCTCCGCGAAGTCCGGGCCGTCATCGGCGGCGTGCTCATCCAGGACCGCGACCAGAAGCCCGTTAATCCGCGCGAATTCAAAGTCGTCACCAAGCGCCAGCCCACCGCCGACGAGATGACCGCCTTGCTCTTCGGCTGGCGCGTCGTCCGCCATGTGAAATCGAACGCTATCGTCTACGCCGGCAAAGAGCGCACGCTC
This sequence comes from uncultured Opitutia bacterium, assembly GCA_903829855.1. Classification (GTDB taxonomy): domain Bacteria; phylum Verrucomicrobiota; class Verrucomicrobiia; order Opitutales; family UBA953; genus UBA953. Next base: position 1,033 of record CAIKRN010000017.1, on the reverse strand, counting down.
AGCGTCGGCGCTGGCCAGATGTCGCGCATCGACTCCTCGCGCATCGCCGTCTGGAAGGCAGGCGAAGCCAAACTCTCCCTGACCGGATCGGCCATCGCCTCGGATGCCTTCTTCCCCTTCCCCGACGGATTACTCGCCGCGGCCGACGCCGGTGCCACCTGTGCCATCCAGCCAGGAGGCTCCGTCAAGGACCCTGAAGTGATCGCCGCCGCTGACGCCCGTGGCATGGCCATGGTGTTCACCGGCATGCGCCACTTTAAGCACTGAGCGGCCGGAGGCCGCCGAGGTGATAGCGGTTGGCGGCTAGCGGTTGGGAAAACCAGAGCAGAGCCAAAACAAAGCCCGGAGTCACCTGACCCCGGGCTTTTTGTTTCTTTGTATTTACCTATCCGCCAACCGCTAACCGCCAACCGCTCTCAGCTTATTCTTATCAGAGTTTGACCCCAATCTTTTCCAGCAGGCGGGCGAGGTCGTCGTCGCTGCTGAAGGGAATCGAAATCGCACCCTTGGTGCCTTTACGCACAACGGTCACGGGCGTGGCGAAGTGTGAAGCCAGGCGCTTCTGAACGTCGGCGACGACCGTATGCTCCGTGCGCTTTCGGTCGTTCTTCTTACCCGTGGCGAGTTTCTTGACTTCGACTTCGGTGGCGCGGACGGAAAGCCCTTTCTCGATAATCAGGCGAGCGATCTGCACGCGGTGGGCCTGATTCTCCAGTCCGAGTAAGGCCTTCGCATGACCGACGGAAAGCTGGCCCTTGCGCAGGTACCCTTGAATTTCGCTATCCAGCGAAAGGAGACGGACGATATTGGCGATGGTTGCGCGGGGCTTGCCGAGGCGTTCCGCGACGGCTTCCTGCGTGAGATTGAAGTCGCGCATCAGCGAGGCGACACCCACCGCTTCGTCGATCGCATTAAGGTCGGCGCGCTGGAGATTTTCGACGAGGGCCAGCACGGCACTGGAGGTGTCGCTGGCTTCGACGATGCGCGCGGTGATCGTCGGCTGGCCGAGGAGCTTGAACGCACGAAAACGGCG
>CAIKRN010000016.1 GCA_903829855.1 uncultured Opitutia bacterium | reverse complement strand
TATGCTTTCGGGTCTCCCAGGCGCGGGCGTCTCGCTTTTCTGGGCCTTGGCCTCCGTCCTGACGTTCGTCATCGGCCACCTGCTGGCCACCCGGTCCCTGCGCATGGTCGGTCTCTTCGGCCTTATTATCGCGACGCTCCGCGTGCTCTCGCACGACATCACCGATATGCTGGGCCGTATTGCCGCCTGTGCGGCTGTGGCCGTCGCCTTCTTCGGCATCGCCTGGCTCTACGGTCGCATCACGGCGACGAAGCAGGAAGCCTGACCGCAGCGGACCGAATTCCCGTGAGGGCCGTGAGTGGCTCTACAAACAATATATGATAATGCCACTCGCTATCTGGGGTGAGGGGGTCACGGTACTTGGGTGATTACCCCGTCACCCTTGAGGGGTTTCTCATCTTTCTGGATGCTTCGCTCGGCTAGTCGCCAGCCCGATCCACACGCATGGGTCAATCCGACATATCGATTTTATCGATGAGCGATCCGTCTCGCTTCCTGTTATAATCTTTCCTCATGCCTAACTCAACTCCCCCTCCTTTGCCCACTCCGTCTGGTACGCCGATTGCTGCTGGTCCGCCTGCAGTGGAAGGACCCAGCCCACTGGCGTCTAAGCTGCGGAGCCTCGGTTTGCTCCCGCCTGCGGAGCTCAAGGGTGAATTTGCACTCGGTGCATGGTGGGCGGGGCGGATCGGCGGGGCACTGGCTCTAGCGTCGGTAATCTTTTTTGGAGTATACCTGAATGTAACGCAAAATTTCTCGCCCCCCATTATGGTCGGAGAGATTGCCGTGATTGGGGCGCTGATTTTGGGAATTGGCCTACGGCTGTCGGATAAGAATTATGATTTAGGCCGGATTATCGCAGCCGCCGGACTCGGGGTGCTGCAGTTCACGGCCTGGTCGACGTGTGGGCTGGGTGGCATGGAGAAATTCGGACTTTTCACTAATCTGCTGGGATCGAGTTTGCTCCAGTTTGTGACTGCCATCGGGGTGGTCATGATTGCACTCTGGCGCCGCGATAAGTTGTTTGCCCAACTTGCAGTGATTTTCGCTGGCCTAGCGGTCTTCTTCGCAATCGGGAATCCAGGGGCTGCCGCGGACGGCACGAGTTACGATGTCATCGGCGTAATCTTAGTCGCCGTGATTGGCGTGGCCTTGATGCTGCGCGGCGGCTGGGGTTCGGTGGGCTGGCTGGGCTTGCTTGTCTCCCAACTTTGTCTGTTTTATTGGCGCTGGAAAATTAACGAAACTCAGACGACTTACTCGGTGTCAATCGAGTGTGCGGCGCTCTTTTCCTTTGCGGTCCTTTGGGTGGGCGGGCGTCTTTTGAGCGATTCCGAAATCTTAGGTGACACCAAGTCGCATGAAACTTTCCAGCTATGTAGTTTCTTTGCTCCGGCGGTGGTCGCCTTCTGGGCATGTAATCCGGCTGGTTACGGCCAGACCGATTTCGCGTTAGCGATGGCAGTGCTGGCCTTGGCCTTGGGCATCATGGAGCGGGTGCGCTCGCCCAACGTAGCGAAAATTATGCTCATTTCGGCACTCGTCTTTGCAGCTGCCGGGGTGGCGGCAAGACTGACGTCAGATCAGTGGATTCCTTGGTTGTTGGCGGCCGCCTTGGCCCAGTTGATGGCCACCCGGATGAAATCTCGTCTGGGTCGTTCAGCGACCGAAGTACTGGCCGCCGTGTCGGCATTTTATATCATCTTTAATCATCATTCATCCGCGGATATCCCGTGGGGCTCCATGGTCGGCATTGCGGGTATGGCTACCTTGGTCTCTTTTCGTGAAGATTTGGAGCAGGCCGATGAATGGCAGTATCTTCTCCGAATGTGCGGACTCATCGTACTCGGGGTAGTTCTGGTTGGCGTGCAATATCAGCAAGCTACTCCGGAAATGACTGGTTGGCCGTGGTTGGCGGTCGGTCTGGTCGCGGCGATGCGCTACCGTAAGGGGCTCATCTGGGCAGCCTTGCCGGCTTACCTGGTCAGCTGCTACCATGTCCTCGAATGGATTTCGTCGGCCAATCCAGCGGCCGTCAAGAACGGCTGGCATCCATTCTGGACTTTGGTGATTGGTCTGACTCTGGCGGGCATCATCTGGCGCACCGCGGTACGCAAAGAAGAGTGGTTCCTTGCTTTGCATCACGCCTTTACGTTCGCGATGGCATTCTTGATGGCTTGGGCGGCGTGGTTTTTTGGCCTGTGGGCTAATGACCTCGCTTTCCCTTCGGAGGTGTCGCTCTGGTTCGGCGGTGCCTTGTTGGTTTCCGCGGTGACCGGTGGGCTTCGCCTCACGCATTTATCTTCCCAAAAGTTGGTCTTAGCCTTACCCGGTTTTTTGGCTGCTTATATTGTCATCCGCGGAACGGAGTGGGGTGCGGATAATTTTTTAAAGGGCCCTCATAGTATGATGGATGGCTTACTGTGGCTGGTTGGCCTTGGTCTTTTACTCTACGTGCTCATCAAGCATACCGAGGCATATGCCGATCAATTGGGAGAATCCATGCAGCGCACGATTTTCGGCATACTTCTCATCGCCTACACTTTTATAGTGACCGCGGATATGGATAAAACGAACGTGGTGCCTTCAGTTGTCTGGGCCTGCTCCTCCATCCTTATCTTCCTTGGGGGGTATCTATTGGATTCGAAGAGTTTCCGGATGATTGGATTACTTGGACTTGCCGGCACGACCTGTCGGGTGTTCGCTCATGACCTTGCTACGCCCCTGTCGCGTTTCATTGCCATTGGCGTCATCGCGGTGGCCTTTATTGGAGTCGCCTGGCTTTATGGTCGCATGAATCCCGATAAGAAAATCCCCCAAACATAAATCATGCCCGCCACCCGCTACGACTGTCACGTCCACTTGGTCGGAAATGGCCTGCGTGGGAGCGGCTGTTGGCTGCGGGTGGAGGGGGTTTGGCTGAAGGTCTTAAGTGAGTTTATGCGCCGGGCGGTGGGGATGCCGCTACCGTTGACGCATAAGGATTTCGACGTGAAATACGTCGATTCCTTGCGCGGGCTCATCCGAGGTTCCTATGTGGATAAGGCGCTATTACTTGCCCAGGATGAGGTCTACGACGAACAGGGGCAGAAGATCACTTTCGGCTCCTTCCATGTGCCGAATGATTACTTGTTCAAGGTCTGCGCCGAAAACCCTGAATTCGTCCCGGCAGTATCTATTCACCCAGGTCGTAAAGACGCCTTGGCCGAACTCGATCGTTGCCTCGCGGCCGGTGCCCGGGCGCTGAAGCTTTTACCCAATTGTCAGAACGTAAATTGTGCTCTCCCGCAGTATGATGAGTTCTGGCGGCGCATGGCGGCGGCGGGGTTGCCGTTCTTGTGCCACACCGGTGGCGAGATGACCGTGCCCGTTATTAATCGCGCCTACCAAGACCCGCGTATCATTCGTCGCCCGCTGGAGCTGGGCGTGAAGGTGATCGCCGCACATTCCTCTGGGAATAGCCACTTTTTCGACCAGAATTATTTCGGCGAACTCATGAAGCTGATGGACGAGTTTCCTCAGTTATATGCAGACACCAGTGCACTCAACAGCCCGATTCGGAGTGGGGTATTAAAGCAGGTAAAGGAATCGGGAAGGCCTGAGCGCTTCCTCCATGGGAGCGACTATCCGGTGCCTGTCGGCGAGCGCTGGGTCAGTCTCCGTGGTCTGATTACTTCAGCGCAACGTCGCGAAGCTGGCAAGATTGCGAATCTCGTGGAGCGGGATGCCTTCCTCAAACGGGCCATGGGCTTCGATGAAGGCCACTTCACCCGCCTAGGTGAACTCCTCCGAATGGTCTGAGGCTCAGAGCGAGCGGAGCAAGCCGGCGATATCGACGGATTCCGAAATCATCTTCTCGATGATCGGGATTTTGTCGGCATCTTGCCGCATCGTCTTCACCGACATGTTATTAATGCGGGCGGTCACGGCGAAGGACTCAGCTTCGACGGCGGCCAGTGGGATGCCAGCGTCCTTCAGGCGGCGGACGATGTCATCGTTGGGGAGTAAACCGTTCGAGAAAATGACACCCGAGAGCGACTTAGCGCCGTCGCCGAGGATAAAAGCTTCCAGCAGGTCTTCACGGTCGCCCGGGACAATCACCAGGGTGCCGGGTACCCGGAGGTATTCGGCATGGCGACGGGCCGACATGGCGCCGATGACGACGCGTCGAACGCGGCGCAGGCCATCAGGCTGGTGAATCCAGCGGGCCTTGGTCTCGTCGGCGACTTGATCGAGATTGGGGTAGACGAGGGTTTCTTGGAGCGGAACGACACCCAGCAAGGGGACGCCGAGCTTACGTAGGCCGCGGCCAGCGAAATCTCGGATGAAATCGATTTTTTCCGGAAGTACTTTATTCAGGATGGCCCCGACAACTTCCACGCCCGCCTTATCAAAGAGGGCTTTGTTGAGCGCGATTTCGTCGATTGGTTTACCAATCCCACCGGCGGCGACGATGATGGCCTTGGAGCCAAGCACCCGGGCGTTATCGGCATTCGAGGCGCCAAAGACGGAGCCGACGCCGGCGTGCCCAGAGCCTTCGACGACCACGATATCTTTGCCGTAGGCGCTGCGGTCAAAGGCGCGGCAGATGCGGTCCTTCAGCTGAGGGCCAATCTCCTCGGGGTTCTCCAGGTATTGCTTCGTGAAATCTGGGCCGATGGCCACGGGCGACATCGCGGCGATGGGAATGTCCAAATCGAAGAGGCCGTCGATGAGAAGGGTGTCTTCGTCGACTTGGTCATCACCCGACATCACTACGCGCTGGGCGATCGGTTTGATATAGCCCACGTGCAGGCCCATCGCCTGCAGGGCGGCCGTGAGGCCGAGGCAAGTGGTGGTCTTGCCGTCGTTCATGCGCGTCGCCGCCACAAAGATGCGGCGGGTATCGAGGTTCATCGGGCGCGAGAGCAGCCCGGGGACGTTCTCGGCGAAGCGCTTACGGAGGGCCATGTTTAGGCGGCGGGTCCGTCTTTGAGTTTTGGGTAGAGGTAGGTCTTATCGACCGCTTGGGCGGCGACGATGACCGCCGTGCCGAAAATATCATGGGCGCTGGCGCCGCGCGAGATCTCGGCGGCCGGTCGATCGAGACCAGTGAGAATCTGCCCGTAGGCCGGGATGTCGGCGATATGCTGGGCCATCTTGGAGGCGATGTTACCCGAGTTGAGGTCGGGGAAGATCAGCACGCTGGCACGGCCGGCGACGGCGCCCGTGACTTCCTTGGTTTCGGCGGCGAAGGGGTTGATGGCGGCATCGGCCTGCATTTCGCCGTCGATGTCGCAGATGATGCCGAGTTCGCGGGCTTTTCGGCGGGCCAGGTCGGTAGCCGCTTGGACTTTCTTGACGGAGGCGAGCCGGGGATTGGCGGAATGGGTCGAGTAGGCCAGCATCGCCACCTTGGGGGTGGTGTTCGTCAGGTGACCAGCGAGTCCAGCGGTGGTCACGGCGATATCGGCGAGTTGTTCAGCGGTGGGTTCGGGGATGACACCGCAATCGGCGAGAAAGAGGACGCCATTGCAGCCGAACTTGCCTTCCTCGGATTCAAGAATCTGCATCGACGAGACGGTTTCGACGCCATGTTGACGCGGCATCACTTGGAGGATGGCGCGCAGGCCGGAGGCGGCATGGGTGGTCGCTCCGGAGATGAGGGCATCGGCCCCGGCGGTAGCGACCATCAGGCAGGCGAAATAGTTCGGGTTGAGGGCGAGTTCCGCCGGATTCCCCTGGAGGTTCGTGTTGCCGTAGCGCTGGATGGATTCGAGTTTTTCGGTAAAGCTCTTCAGTTCGTCGCTGCGCTCAGGTTCGATGATGCGAATGCCATCTAGGCTGATGTTTAGACGGGCGGCGTTCAGTTTAATCCGTTGGCGGTCACCAATGAGAATCGGCACGCCGAGTTTCTTCACCACGAATTGGCGGGCGGCTTGGATGACACGCGCGTCAGCGCCTTCGGGGAAGACGATGCGCTTGGGGTGGTTCTGCAGACGTGCAGAAAGACGAGAAATGATAGACATGGTGAGCTGGGCGGAAAGGTGTCCCGCGTGACGTTTATTAAGATAAAGTAAGACCTTAGGGCGAGGCAGAAGCACCCGCCTTTGAGGCTGTTGCTGGTGAGTTACTTACCTGCCGTCGGCAGGGTGGGCTTAAAGGCCGGGAAGTCTTTAAGGGCAGCCTTCGTGCGATCGGAGACCGGATAGCCGATCCGCTCGAAATATTCGCTGACATCGGCCTTCGAGGCTTGGCCGTAGCGTTCGACGAAAATGGTGCGCAGTTGCTCCTTGGTCGCCCCCTTGGGTGTCGGGTTGGTGGCGTAGGAGCGGAGGGTTTCGCGGAGGGGCTCCCAGCCGTGGGCGCGGATCAGGACGACGAAAGTAGCAAGCTGTTCGAACGGACCCACGCTGGGTACTGGGGCGAGGCGCTTGATGAGCAGTTCATCGAGTTTCTCCATCGCTGGGTGTCCGCGGCCTTGGGGTTTGCCGACGAGTTTCTCCATCACGTAGAGGGAGAATAGATTGCACGTCACTTCCGTCTGACCCTCGAAGGTCCAAGTGGTGCGTTGGTGATTGTGGCCGAGCTCGTGGAAAAAGCCCCAGTTGCCTTCTTTCATTAGCTTAGGGAGGTCGATACTGTCCTTCTGCGAGGGGTCGAGCCAGCACATGAAAGGGTAGCCCGAGTGCATGAAGCCCGCGGAAATCTGTCGATCAGGTACAACGCGCTCCGGGGCGAGGCGATGGAGTGCAATTAAATCGTCTTCGAGGGCCATCGCTTTGTCCCACCATTCCAGCAAGGCCTTCGGGTCGGAGAGGCTTTGGAGCTGGGAAGACTGTACGTGCAGGATGACCTGATGGCCGACGAGCGTCGTCCAGGGGGCGGGGTTCAATTGTGACTTCGCCCAGGTAGCGGGGGTGTCCTTGTCGAGGACGTAGGTCGGTGCTGCTACCGCATTACTGAACAGCAACGGCGAGGCTGGAGAGGTTTTGACCGGCTTGCGGTAATCCTTATGCTGGCTTTGGATGAAGAGTTGCCCGCCAAAGGGGTTGGCGATTTTGTTGTCCCCGTTTTTTAATTCAAAGGCGCGGTTGATGATCGGGAATCGGTTCCACTTCTCCAGCTTTAGGAGGCTATCGCGGTGGCAGCCGACAATGACTTTCACAACGCGGTTCTCGGGGAGGGAAGCGACCTTTACGGTGATGATTTCACCCGGGGCGGCGTAGAGACCGGTTTCCTGCCAGACATCTGGGCTCGTGGCGAGATTGGGAGCATTGCCAGCATTTGTATCCCAGCGGTAGACGAGATTGGCATCATAGGATACTAAGCGGCTCACGCGTTCCTTGCCTTCGACGATGCCCGGGAAATCCTTTGCGCTAGGGTGGGCGCCAAAGGTGCCAGGTTCCTTGGCCATGTAGGCTTTGAGGGCGCCGGCCAGTTCTGCGCGAGCGGCTTCCGGTGGCTGGATATAGGGCGCCTTCTTGGTCGGCTGAATAGACTCCGGGTCGGTGGCGGCCAATGCCAGACACGCAGAGAGCAGATAAAGGGCAGACAGGCGCATGGGGAGGGGTCGTCCCAAGATGCCTTTTACAACCTCACCGCCAACGTCAAACCTGCTCGCCGGCCTGATTTTAACGGAAGATAACGGTCTTATTACCCGCGAGGAGCACGCGGTCCTCGACGACTGCGCGCAAGCCGCGGGCTAAGACTACCTTTTCAATATCCTTGCCGAGATGGGCCATGTCTTCCGGCGTATCGGAGTGGTCGATGCGGATGACGTCTTGTTCCACGATGGGGCCTTCATCCAGTTCTGGGGTGACGAAGTGACAGGTGGCGCCGATGAGTTTCACGCCGCGGCGATGGGCCTGATGATAAGGCTTGGCACCAGCGAACGAAGGTAAGAACGAGTGGTGGATGTTGATGATTTTTCCCGCAAAGTTGCGGCAGAGTTCGGCGTCGAGCACCTGCATGTAGCGGGCGAGGACGATGAGGTCCGCTTGCTCTTGGCGGAAAATCTGCTCCATCTTGCGGAAGGCGGTGTGTTTAGTTTCCGGGGTGACGGGCACGAAGTGGAACGGGATGCCGTGGGCTTCGACAATTTTTCGGTGGTCTTCGTGGTTGGAGATTACGCAAGGCACCACGAAAGGGAAATCTTGGGCGACTTGGCGGGCCAGCAAATCGTAGAGGCAGTGTTCCTGCTTGGAGCAGAGGAGGATTAC
>CAIKRN010000015.1 GCA_903829855.1 uncultured Opitutia bacterium | reverse complement strand
GAGTTAGGGGCGTTCGCCGGATGGTGAACGCTGAGGTAGGGGCGGGGCTACGCCACGCCCGGTCACGACGTAGTCATGACCCTACCTACGGCCACCGTTCGGCGGCCGATCGAGGCATTAACCTCTCGCCTCTAAATACGCCTTCACTTCGCCAGCGAGTTTATCGCTGAGTCCAGCCACTTCGGCGATTTCTTCAGCGGTGGCCTTGCGCAGTTTCTGGATGCTACCGAAGTGCGCGAGCAGGGCGTCTTTGCGCTTGGGTCCGAGTCCCGGCATCTCATCGAGTAACGACTCGCGCAGTTTGCGACTGCGCAGGTCGGCATTGAAATCATTGGCGAAGCGGTGGGCCTCATCGCGAATGCGCATGAGCAGGGCGAGGCCGACGTCATGCCGCGGGAGCTTCAGTTCGCGGCCGTCGGGGAAGACGATGGTTTCTTCACGCTTGGCCAGGCCGATGAGCGGGGGCGGGGCGAGCTCGTGTTCCTTGAAGGCCGCGAGGGCGGCGTGAACCTGACCGAGGCCCCCGTCGATGATGACGAGCTCGGGAAACGCACGGTGTTCTTCGTGCAGGCGTGTGTAGCGGCGGCCGACGACTTCTTGCATCGAGCGGAAGTCATCATTGCCCACGAAGGTCTTGATTTTGAAGCGGCGGTAGCCGGACTTGTCGGCCTGCCCGTCGACGAAGCGGACCATCGAGGCGACGGCGAGCGTGCCCGAGATATGGGAAATATCAAAGCACTCCGCCGTCGCGGGCGGGCGTTCGAGGCCGAGGGCGGCGGCGAGCGAGGTGAGCGCACTGGCTTCATCACGTCGGGGCAGGGGGTTGTCGCGGAGGAAGCGGCGGGATTTTTCCGTCGTGCGCTTGAGGGCGTCGAGGAGGTCGCGCAGGCTGGCCGCTTTTTCATAATCCCGAGCTTCCGCTGCTTTACGCATGTCGGCCTCGACCTGCTCGGTCCACGATTCGACTTTGCCTTCGAGGAATGCGCAGGCGGCGGCGACGCGGGTGGCATATTCCTCCGTCGTCACGACGTTGGCGTGTTTCTGGATCTCGGCCCGGGCGTCGTCGTAGAGTTTCCAGGTGCCATCGGGTTGGGCGAGCGGGGCACTGTCGGCGAGCAGGATACCGAACTTCTTGCGCATTTCGTTCAGCGTGCGGCGGACGGCCTGTTGATGGGGGAAGGGCCCGAAATAGCGGCAGGCGTCGGTGGTGCGGGCGCGGACGATACGGAACTTGGGTAGGGGGTCGGCGAGGTCGACCCGGACTTGCGGGAATTGCTTGTCATCGCGGAAGAGGATATTCCAGCGGGGCCGCCACCGTTTGATCAGTTTGCCCTCTAAGAGGAGGGCTTCCGTCTCGGAGCGGACCTCGTGCCATTCCATATCGGCCACCGTATCCATCATGGCTGCCACCTTGGGGGTCAGGCGTTGCCGGGGTACGAAATAGGAGGCCAGGCGTTTTTTAAGGTCTTTAGCCTTCCCGACATAGACGACTAGCCCAGCGGCGTCCTTCATCAGGTAGACGCCTGGGGTGTGGGGGGCTCGCCGGGCCTTGGCCTTGGGCGAAAGTTCTTCCCGGTCGGTTTGCATTTTTGGCCTAGGCCCTTAACCCTGCTCGAACCCCGCTCTCCCGCAAATGCTTTCCTGTGCCAATCGCCCCCGTCAGGTCCTCGTTATCAACGTGGGCGACGAGCTGTTGGATGGCATCAGGGAGAACGGTCACCTCTTGTGGTTGGGTGAACATCTGGCCCGCCGCGGACTGCCGATTACGCGATCCGTGGTCGTCCGCGATGATGCGGCGGAAATCGCCCGCGAGGTCGGGTCCGCTTGGGGCGCCTATGACCTCATCGTCACCACGGGGGGAATCGGCCCGACTTCCGATGATCACACGCGGGCGGCCGTCGCCACCGCCCTCGGCCTTACGCTCGTCCATGTACCCGCGGCGGAGGCGGCATTACGCGAACGCTTCAAACTTATTGGCCGCAAAGTATCCGAGGCGGATCTCGGTCAGTGCTTCATCCCGTCCGGAGCCGAATCGCTGCCCAACTGCCGTGGCACGGCTCCAGGAGTATTTCTGCATCGCGATGGCAAGGCCTTGGTGATGCTTCCCGGTCCCTCCCTCGAACTTCGTCCGATGTTCGAAGAGCAAGTCGTGCCTCGTCTGCGCGGCGTAGGCTGTGCCTGCGAAGGTGAAGCCTACGTTCAAGTCCGTACATTCGGTATCGGTGCCGTGCCGCTGGAGGAAATCGTGCGGCCGCTCCTCGTTCCAGGTATGGCGCTTTCTTTTGGTACGCATACGGGCGTGGTCGATGCGCGCATCTCATCGGCGGGCAGTGGTGTGACCGCCGAACAGTTATGCGACGTCGCCCGCAAGGTGCGTGACGCCGTGGGGCATGATTTCGTCTGTACTGGCCACGCTTGCCTCGCCTCGCTTGTCGTCGAACAACTTCGCAGCTTGGAAAAAACGGTCGCCCTCGCGGAATCCTGCACGGGTGGCCTCTTGGCGAATGCTTTCACCGATGTACCTGGGGCTTCGAAGGTTTTCGCGGGGTCGGCGGTTTGTTATGCGAACGATGCCAAGATGAGCCTGCTCGGGATTCCGGAGTGCCTGCTTGCGCAGCATGGGGCGGTTTCCGCTGAATGTGCCGTAGCCATGGCCACGGGGGCCGTCGAAAAGTTTGGCTCGGACTATGCACTCTCCGTCACAGGTTACGCTGGGCCGGGGGGCGGCACGGCGGCGGACCCAGTCGGGACGGTCTATTTTGGCTATGCCACGCCAGCGGGGGTTTGGTCCCGGCGCGTGGTTATTCCGGGCGACCGGCTCCAGGTGAAGCAGCGCGCCGTGAACACCTCACTCGACTGGATGCGGCGGAAGCTGAACAAGTACCGCGTCGAAGATTTATTACACGGGGCCTGAGGGCGGGCGAGTCGGGAGGGCTCGAGGCTGGAGGACCCGAGGGCCGGAAGATACTTGAGGTAGGGCGGACTCTCCGAGCCCGCCGTTAAGCCCCCGTTTCATTTCTTCATTGGCGAACGGACGCCACGTAGTGGCGCCCCTACCTCGGGCCTTGGGCCTGCGAATGACAAAGGATTGCCAGAAGCGGGCGGGGAGGGAGATTAGGCGCGTGCCCGGCTATCTCGCCATTGTCGCAGGAAAGGACGAATACCTCGTCGACCGGGACGGGCGTGCCTGTTTCGAGCAGGCCAAGAAGGCCGCCGGAGCCGAGGCGGAGGCTGAAATTATTTCCGGCGCGATGATCCGCGTTGAGGATGCCCGCCCAGTCGAACTGCAGTTCGTGGATTCGGTGAAGACGCTATCCATGTTCGGAGGTAAGCGCATTATCTGGCTGCGGAATCTCAATTGGGTTTCAGACTCCGTGCAGTCTAAGTCGCTCGACGTGAAAGAAAGCCTCGCCCGGGTATTGGCGGCCGCGACCGAGGCTCCCGCAGAAATCTTCATCATCATCTCGGCGTCCCCTTATGATGGCCGGCGCAAGGATCTCTCCGCCCTGAAGGATGTTGCGGATGAATTCATCCTGCATGCATCGGCAGCGAAATCGGGTTTCAGTAAGGACGACGCTCAAGGCGATATGCAACTCGCGCTGGCCGCCGAACACCTACGCTCGCTCGGTGCGAAATTCGACCGCGGCGTGCCGGAGATGATTGTCGGCCGAGTGGGGCAGTCTACCCGCCTCGTCCTCGTCGAGTGCGAGAAGCTCGCTACTTACGTTGGCGCCAGTGGCACGATCCGCGAGGCCGACGTGCTGCTCTTGGTGCCGCCTTTTGGTGAAGGGGATTTCTTCGAGCCGATCGAGGCCCTGGCTTCGCGGGATCTCAAGTGGGCGCTGGACTCCCTGGACCGATATTTCTTCAACGAGTCTTCCAGTCGCCCGTTACTGACGGCTTTGCAAAACCGCCTCCGCCTGCTCATTCAAATCCGTTGTCTCGTCGACTCGGGGGATTTTCGTGTGAGTGAAGCCGGACTGGCCAAGGGACAGTTCGAAACCGCCAGTTCTCGCCATGGGCCGACCTTCGGCTCCGCCGCCAAGTCTTCGGCTAATCTTTTTTCCCAGAATCCTTGGTACGTTAGCAATAAGGTCGCCCCCGCCGCGGCACGTTTCAGCCTCGTGGAGCTGGTGGACTTACAAATGGCCTGTGCTGATTGTTTCGATGCCTCCAATCGCGGACTGGATGAGCCCTCGGTGCGGGCGATGTTCCTCCGAGCGCTTGCCGTCAAGCGTTAGGCGTGATACAAATAGAACACTTTCCGATGGATTCCGATAACGTCCCTAATGTCCTCGCCGATCGCTACGCCTCCCCGGCGATGAAGGCAATCTGGTCCACCCGTGGCCGCGTGGTCCTCGAGCGTGAGTATTGGATTGCCGTCATGAAGGCCCAGCGCGACCTCGGTCTGGATATCCCGGCGGAGGCCATCGTAGCCTACGAGAAGGTCAAAGAGCAGGTTGATTTCGAAGCTATCCGCAAGCGCGAGGAAGAGACCCGCCACGACGTCAAAGCACGCATCGATGAGTTTTGCGCCCTCGCTGGCCACCAGCATGTGCACAAGGGTCTGACTAGCCGTGACCTCACCGAATCCGTGGAGCAACTCCAGGTCTTCCGTTCGCTTCAGCTCATCCGGGCAAAATCCGTCGCTGCCCTTTCGGCGTTGGCGCGGCGCGCCCAGACGGATCGCGATGTATTGATTGCCGCCCGTACCCACAATGTCGCCGCCCAGCCCACGACGGTAGGTAAGCGGTGGGCAATGTTTGGTGAGGATTGCTTGCGCGGTGTCGCGCAAGTGGATGCCGCCCTCGGGGCTTTCGCCGCCCGCGGCCTCAAGGGTGCCGTCGGTACGCAGCTCGACCAACTGACGCTTTTCTCCGGTGATGCCGCCAAGGCCTCCCAACTCGAAGGTCGCGTGCTGGTGCATCTGGGCATCCCGCATTCGCTTAACGCCGTCGGCCAAGTTTACCCCCGCTCGATGGACCTTGAAATGGTCTCCGCGTTACTCTCCGCCGCCAGCGGTCCTTCGTCTTTTGCGAAAACACTCCGCCTTATGGCCGGCCACGAGCTCGCCAGCGAAGGCTTCCTGCCTGGCCAAGTGGGCTCTTCGGCGATGCCGCACAAGATGAACGCCCGCACCTGCGAGCGGATCAACGGATTCCATGTTATCCTGCGAGGTCACCTCGCCATGGCTGCTTCGCTTTCTGGTGATCAGTGGAATGAAGGTGATGTCTCTTGTTCCGTCGTCCGCCGCGTCTTGTTACCGGATGCCTTCATGGCGATCGACGGACTCTTCGAGGCCTTCCTCACTGTGCTTGGGCAGATGGAGGTCAATCGCCCCGTCATTGAACGCGAGTCGCGTCATTATCTCCCGTTTCTACTCACGACCACTTTCCTCATGGAGGCTGTCAAGGCGGGCGCCGGCCGCGAAGAGGCCCACGAGGCGATCAAGGAGCACGCGGTCGCGGTGGCTCGAGACCTGCGCTCGGGCAAGATCGAGCGGAATGACCTCGTGGACCGCCTAGCGGGAGATAATCGCCTCCGCCTGCCCAAGTCCGCCCTGCTTGATGCCGTCGCCAAGGCGGGCGAGCTGACCGGCTCCGCCGGGGCTCAAGTGGATGCTTTTGCGGCTCAGGTCGCCGTCTGGTCCCAGCGGGTGCCTGAGTCGGCGAAAGTTAAGGTCGGGCGTATTTTGTAGGCCTTCCGAGGGGGGCAGGGGCGGGGGAGGGTTTTCCGTGTTGCCAAGGGGGGTGGGGCTTCCCACAACCCACTTTTCAACCTGTTCACTCCCATGTCATCTCCCCTCATTGGCAATCTTCTCGTCGCGCAGAGCGGCGGTCCCACCCCCGTCATCAACGCCAGCCTCGCCGGGGTCATTGCTGAAGCCCTCAAGCATGAGGACGAAATCGTCGAAATCTACGGCGGATTGAACGGCATTCAGGGCGTGCTCAATGAGCAACTCATCGACCTCGCCGCTGAAACCCAGCAGACGCTCCGTGCCCTCCGCCATACTCCTGGTGCGGCCCTTGGCACTTGCCGCTACAAGGTGAAGAAGGCTGAAGACTTCGATCGCATCCTCCAGGTGTTCGAGGCCCACAACATCCGCTACTTCCACTACATCGGTGGCAACGACTCTCAGGACACCGCCGCCAAGATCTCCGACCTCGCCAAAGAGCGCGGTTACGAGCTCCGCGTCGTCGGCGTGCCGAAGACCATTGATAATGATCTGCCGCTCACCGACCACTGCCCGGGCTTCGGTTCCGTCGCCAAGCACATCGGTGTCACGATCCGCGAAACCGCTCTCGACAATGCTGCCATGGGGCAGAACGACTTCGTCTCGATTCTCGAAGTCATGGGCCGCAACGCCGGCTGGCTCGCCGCTTCGTCTGTGCTCGCCCAGCGTCGCGACAAGAATGACGACAAGTCGGTGAAGAACACTCACTACGGCTGCACCGCCCCGCACATCATCCTTCTCCCGGAAGTCGCTTTCAATCCCGACAACTTCATTCGCCGCGTCGAAGAAGTATTGAAGTCCAACGGTCACTGCTTCGTCGTTGTTTCCGAAGGCGTCCAGGATGCCACCGGCAATTACCTCGGTGCTGACACCTCGAGCACGGATGCATTTGGTCACGCCGTTCTCGGTGGCGCCGGCGAATACCTCCGCAGCCTCGTCGAATCTCGTTTCGATGGCGTCAAGGCCCGCTCTTCCAAACTGGGTATCACCCAGCGCGCCGCCTCGCACAACGCTTCCAAGACCGACGTCGATGAAGCCGAACTTTGTGGCGGTGCCGCTGTCAAGGCTGCCCTCGCTGGCGAAACTGGCAAAATGGTCATCTTGATCCGCTCGGAAAAGGAGAACTACGCTGTCCAGACCATGCTTGCCCCGTTGAACGAAATCGCCAACGGCGTGAAGGCTTTCCCCGAGAAGTGGATCGGCGAAGACAAGATGTCCATTCACCCGGACTTCGTGCGCTACGCGCTCCCCCTTATCCAAGGCGAACTGCAACTGCCTTTCGACCAGGGACTTCCGAAGTACGCCCAGCTTTCAGCGGTGCCCGTGCAGCGTCGTCTGGAGAAGTACGTTACAGCCTAAATCAAGCCTGCTTTCTTAGAAAAAGCCCCCAGATGGGGGCTTTTTTGTTTACGGATTGCCAGCCTCTATCCGCGGTCTAGATTTTCATTCCCCCAAGTCTCTATGAGTTCCTTTTTAAAGCACCTAGGAATGGTTGCCCTCGTCTTGCTTCCTGCCTTCGCCTCCGCTGCTTTGCAGAATGGCCTAATCGAAGTCGGCAAAATCGTAGGCACCGCCACCGTCACAGACGCCAATAAGACCAAGAAGCCTTTGGCTTCTGGCGCCGTCCTCAAGGAAGGCATTGTCATCGAGACCGGTGCCGCCTCCACGATCGAACTTTCGTTCTCTAATGGCTCCACGGTCATGCTCAGTCCCGCCACCACTTTGGCCATCCGCAACTTCAAGCAGGTTGCCTCTGAGGCGATTATCGCCGGCGGCTATCGTAAGCTCGACAAGGAGCCCAGCCCCTCAGTCACGGAGATTGAAGTTCTGAACGGCAAAATCACTGGAGAGGTCCGCAAGCTCAACGCGATGTCTTCTTATGTGGTGCGCACTCCGGTTGGCATGACCCGCATTCGCGGTACGATTTACAACGTGGAATACCATCACGTCGGCCCCCTTGGTAACACCGTCGTTAGCTGCATTCGTGGCCAGGTGGAGACTACGGTCGCTGATTCTAATTATGGGCCGTTGACCATCGAGCCAGGTACCCAACTTGTGGCTACCGCCTACGACCTGTCTGTGCCGCGCCCTGCTGGCGGCCAGCCGGTGCCACCCGCGACCGTTGCGGTGAATACGGCAAAGCCAGTGGCGGGGCAGGAACCAACTTTACCGATCCGCGCGGTTGCTGGTACGCCCGGCAAGGTGCTCATCATCCCTATCACCGGTGAAGAATATGAACTTGTGGTGGCAATACTTGAGGCGAGCAATCTCCCTGCGGAAATTGCGAAAACCGTCTCGGTCATGGTGGGCACTGCGCCCCGTGAGGTTGATTTAGTTTGGAACGGTTCATTTATGCCCCGGGGAGTTGAACTACTGGATGGCACGAAGACCCGCGAAGAAGCCCGCGGCGAAAATAAGACAGGTTCCCCAACTGGTCCCAATACGACCACGACAGGTGGCGGCGGCCTGACGGATGCCTCGAAGAAGATTTTGGATAACGTGCAGCGCACGGTCGAAGGGTCGAAGCAGCCAGTAATCAATCCGACCCCCACTGGAGGTTGAGAATTGCGGATAACTTTCCTTAGGCCTGGCTTCCCCGCCAGGCCTTTTTGTTGCCCAGTCCTTTCTCCTCTCGCCATGAGGCGGTGCTGAGGCATTTTGTGGGTCATGCCCATCGCTGGGAAACTCATTACGTTTGAAGGAGGAGAGGGGGCTGGCAAATCAAGCCAGCTGACCCGTCTCGCGGTGCGCTTGCAGGCGCAGGGGGCCACCACGCTTTCTTTACGCGAACCAGGCGGTACGACCTTTGGGGAAAAGATGCGTGATGCGCTGAAGCAACCTGGCTCGGTCATTCAGCCTTCCGCCGAAGCCTTACTCTTTGCCGCCTGTCGGGCGCAGCTGGTTGCCGAAGTGATTGGCCCGGCCTTGGCGGCAGGGAAGGTGGTGCTTTGCGATCGATTTATCGACTCCACTGTCGCCTATCAATCCGGCGGTCGTGGTCTCGATCGGGGTTTAATCGAATCCGCTAATCGTCTTGCCTGCGGTGTCATCCGTCCGCACCTGACCCTCTTGTTGGATCTCGATCCGTTGCGCGGGCTGGAGCGGGCCGCAGTTCGTGACCGTGGGCAGGCCGATCGCTTTGAGGTTCTCGGCCCGGCTTTCCACCAGAAGGTACGCGCGACCTACCATACTTTAGTCCAAGAGGAGCCGGGAAGATTCTTTGTGGTCGACGCCTCGCGTCCGGCCGAAGTCATCGAGGAGGAGATTTGGAATGAAATCAGCCGTCGCTTCCACTGATCTCGCGGCCTTGCCGGCATTGAAGGTGCTAGCCCGCGCGCGCGCGGAGGGCCGGTTGCCGCACGCGATTCTGTTGACGGGGGCGGACGCCGGTTTGCTAGAACGGGCCGCCGAACACCTCGCCGCCGTTCACCTGGAAGATCCCGCGCCCATCGCGCACCCTGATTATCGTAACCTCCGTCCCGGCGGATTGTCTCGCCGCATCAAAATTGAATGGGCCCAGGAGGTCGTCCACGCCTTCACCCTCAGTTCTGCCACCGGTCGGCGTGTCGTGGTGATTCACGAGCCTGATCGCCTCACGCCGGAGGCCGCAAATTGTCTGCTCAAATCGCTCGAAGAGCCGCCCCCCGGCACGCTCATCGTCCTGCAGACGACTAATTACTACAGTGTGATGACGACGATTCTCAGCCGTTGTTTACGGTTCCATCTGGGCGGCGAGGCGCCCGTCATTGCCGATCCGGCTTGGAGCGATTGGTTGCGCGAATTCGAACGTCTCCTCACGCGCATGGTCAAAGGCCCGGCTTCCCCGAATGCCCGCATCTCGGAGGTCTTTATTCCGCTTTACGCCCTGTGTGCCCGTTTTGAGGTCTTGCTGGCGCTCTTCATTGAAGAAGCCCTGAAGGTCGCCCCGCCGCCGCCGCCCACCGATGATGATGAGGGAGAGATTGAGAAGGCCCACGAGGCGACCATTCAACGGGGTATTCGGGCTCGCATGCTGATTTCGCTTGAGGAGAAACTGCGCTTGGTTGGCCGGGCTCATCCCGATTGCGGCACTCAAGTCGCCGAGGCCGTGAACCTTCTGGAGTCCGCCCGGCGCCGGATGGACTTAAACTACCAGGCTTTGGCTGCGTTGGAGCAATTCATGCTCCGCACTCTCCGCCTTTTTGCCGTTCGCGTTCGCCCGGCCCCCCCCGCTGGAGCCTGAGAAAGGGCCGCCCAGCGAAACTTTCACCCCTTACCGGAGTTTAATTAGGAGATGTCGCAGGAAGACCCGATCCTCTCGGACGACGAGGACGATAAGCGGCTGATGGCTCTCGTGGCTGAAGGCGACGATGACGCCCTGCGCATGATCGTCCATCGCCACCATGCCCGCTTGGTCGGCTACCTGCGCGGCGAGGTCGGCTGCCAGGCGACGGCGGAGGAATTGGCCATGGAGGTCTTCATTCGCCTCCATCGTGCAGCCAATCGCTGGCGCCCAGATGCCAAGCTGAGCACATATCTCATCCATATTGCCCATAACCTTGTCCTCAATGAATGGCGCCGTCGCGGACGGAAGCCTACCACGGCCCTCGAATTCGCCGCCGAACCCGGTGATCAGACCCATGATTCCGCCCGGCGAGTGACCGAACTCGATGAAGCTTTTCAACGGGCAATCGCCCAGTTGCCGACCGAGCAACGGACCGCCATCCTGCTCGTGGTGCAGCAGGAGCTACCCTATGAGGATATCGCGGGAATTATGGGGGTGCCCGTTTCCTCGGTCAAAACCTGGATACATCGCGCCCGTAGCCGCCTGCGCGACCTACTCAAAGACTTTTATGGACCTGCCTAACCCCTGCAACTTACGCCCCTCTACGGTGTTTAACCTAATGAACTGAGCCATGGATCATCTTAACCCACAGCCCTTCGAAAAGGACCTCGCTACCGCCCTCAGTCGCGGCCGGGAAATTCGCGTCCCTGGCTTCGCCGACCGCGTGGTCGGGGCCGTGCGCCTTGAGCGCCGTCGCCGTACGGTCATCCGCTGGAGTTCGGTAATCACGGGGGCTGCGGCCTGCGTGATCACGATGCTAGTCATGCGGTCCCCCTCCGAGGATAGCCTTAACCGGCAGACGGTCGCCCTCGTGGCCCGCGAGGAATCTAACCAGCTCACGGATCTACTTGGGCTGGCGGATGACCTTTCCCTGCTCACTCCCGTCGTCGATAAGAAATCGAGCATCGTCGAGGTGCTGACCACCCCTGGTTCCTGAAATGAAAACTTTAATTTGGGCAGTTTTTTTTAGCGGGGCCGCCGTGCTCGGTGCCGCTGAAACGAAAGAGGTCGCCCTTCGTCCGGCGGACAAGGAGCCCTCTATCGAAGAAATCCAGACCATCCGTAAGATTCTCGAACTGCCACCAGAGCGCCTTTCACGTATTCGCGGTGCCATTGAGAAGATGGAACGTATGACGCCCGAAGCACGTAAGGAATTTTCCGCCAACCTAGCTAAGTTTGAAACCGCGACGCCCGAGGAACGTCGCAAGCTCGTGAAGGAATTGCGCGAACGTGGTGGCAACGGCGCCCGGGCCATCGAGCATCACCTCAAGACCCTTTCCCCGGAAGCCGCCAAAGAAGAGCGGGCTCGCATCATGGCCCTGACGCCTGAACAGCGCCAGGAATTCGTACACAACTTGGTGGAGAAATATGGCCCTGAGCTTGCCAAGGAAAAGGGCAAGAAGACGGAGGATGGTCAGCCTGGCAAGAAGGGTCGGAAAGTTGATATCGACGGTCAGCCTCCCGCCGCCAAGCAATAAGCCTTTCGGCCCTCAGGGTTGCAGGTCTTTGATGTAATCCTGCAGCCCGTGCTTCCAGCGGTCATGGGCCCAGAGCCAGCTGGAGCAGGCGTTTTCATCCTCGCGCAGTTGGTGCTCTAGCCAGGCGTTGGATTCCAGGGTTAGGCCGATGGAATCTGAGGCAGCCAGCGCCTTGATGCGCAGGCGGCAGCGCCAGAATCCCGTGCGCTCTGCCCAGTAGATTCGTCCAGGTGCCTTGAAGCGTTGGGCGATGATGCCCGGAAGGTCGGTCACGGCACAGGGCCGACCCAAGAACTGGATGCGGGAGCCGCTCTGGGTGCTCTGATCAAAGAGCACCGCGGCAATATGACCTTCCTTGACCGCTTTCATCGAGCGGCCGAAACCGTCGCGCCGGGAAACTAATTTCATGCCGAACCGTTCCCGGGCCTCGCGCACCCAGCGGTCCGCGGCAGGTTGGTCGAGTGGCCGGTACATCACCGCCCACTCCCGGCGGGCGAGTTCGGGGCGGAGTAGGCAGGTGGCCGTCATCATCTCCATCAGGGCGAAGTGTGGAACGAAGAGGACGGTGCCCGTGCCTTCCGGTGGCAGGCTGTCTGGACCGGCCGTGACTGCTGGATCAAGGTGAATGCGCTCTTTGATTTCGGCTTCGGATAGCATCGGCGAAGCAATGGAGAAGAGGGCCATCTCGGCCGTGCGTCGGCAGGAGGTCCGACCAATACGCTTGAGCCATGCGGCGTCACGCGCGGGAAAGGCGGCGGCGAGATTACGGGTGATAAGTTTGCCGCGCAGGCACCATAGCACCCAGCCGAAGAGGCCGGCATTCAATTTCGCGAACCCTTCCGGCAGGCGTGCAAGCAGCCAGGCGTAGAGCGCGATGAACGGCCTCATGCGGTGCTTAGCAACGGCCTTCCTGACGGAGCAGGTCGCCGATTTCAGGTACGAGGATATTGCGTCGTCCCAGCTCGTCGCGGGCGAAATACTTGTCCACTTGGCGCACTAAATCGAAGGGCTCATCCGGCAGATTGTCCTCGTCGAATTCCATTTCATCAACGGCATCGATGTCATCGAAAATGTGCGAGAGACGCAGCGGCTCGCCGTCGATGACCGCTGGCGGATTGGCGATGGTCCCGATTTTGGTGAGGTTGAAAAAGAGGCAGGGGTAAAAAGCCTTCTCGTACGGCTCGAGGAATTTGGTCACCCACTGGCCAGGAACTTCCCAGCGGCGATTGATAATGACGGCATCGGAGAAGTGAATGCAGGGGCCGTACCATTCTTCGACGGCTTTATGTCTCGCGGTGAGCGGGCAGTCGACGACGGTGATGATGCGGGAAACGCGCCAGACGGCGTCGGGCATGAGTGGGCGGACGGCACGATGGATGGCTTCCATCTGTTCAATCACGCTCAGCGCACCATTGGTGATGAGGATGGCGGCATCCTCATCGCCCGGTGCGGGAATCTCAGCCTGGCCTTTTTCAAAGGCCCAGCGGTTGGTGCCTTCGCCGCCTTCGCGGGCTTCCCGGAAGATACGGATTTTCTTACCTTCTGGCCAGGCGTTCTCGACGAGTTCTTTGACGGTGTCGGCGCGGCCGGAGCCAACGGGACCAAGGACGATGATGAGCGGGGTCATGCCTTGCGTCCGCAGCGGCCGAAGGGGGCGTTCTGTCCGCGGTCACGGATCCAATGGTCGACGGCTACGAGGGCCGCCATGGCTTCGACAATCGGCACTGCGCGTGGGAGCACGCATGGGTCGTGCCGTCCTTTGGCGGTCAGTTCGGTGGGTTTGCCGTCGGGGCGCACCGTCTTCTGCGGTTTGAGCACCGTGGCAGTCGGCTTAAAGGCGATGCGGAACACGATGTCTTCACCATTCGTAATCCCGCCTTGCGTGCCACCTGAGCGATTCGTTTTGGTGCGAATGCGGCCTGCCTTGCGGACGAACTCATCATTATGCGCGCTGCCGCGAAGGAGTGTGCCGCTGAAACCGCTACCGATTTCAAAGCCCTTCGTGGCGGGCAGGGAAAGCATTGCTTTCGCGAGATCAGCTTCAAAGCGGTCGAACACTGGTGAGCCAAGTCCGGCGGGAAGATTTTCAATCACGCAGCAAATGACGCCGCCGACGGAATCGCCCTCCGCGCGGGCGGCTCGGATGAGTGCATCTATTTTTGCGGCGGTGGCTGGGTGCGGGCAACGTGTGGGCGTCGCTTCGATCTGTTTGAGGGAGGGGGTTTTCGTCGGTGCCGGCATGCGGATGTCGGCGACGCTTTCCACCCAAGCGGTGATGCGCGCACCACAGGCATGGTGGAGGACAGTCTTCGCCACGGCACCAGCGGCGACCCGTGCTGCCGTCTCGCGGGCGGAGGAACGGCCGCCCCCTTCGACCGCGCGGATGCCGTATTTGGCATCGTAGGTAAAGTCGGCATGCGAAGGACGGTAAGCCGCTTTCATTTCCGCATAAGCCTGCGGACGTTGGTCGCCGTTACGGATTACAATCGCGATGGGCGAACCGAGGGTGAGCCCGTCATGGGAGATGCCGGAAAGCACCTCGGGCACATCCTCCTCTTTGCGTTGGGTGGTGAGGGCGCTTTGGCCAGGCCGACGACGGGCGAGCTCGCGGCGGAGGAAGGCGGCGTCGAAGGGCACCCGCGGAGGGCAACCATCGATGATAACCCCGAGTGCGGGGCCGTGGCTTTCCCCGAAGGTCGTGATGCGGAAGCTTTGTCCGTGGATATTGCCCATTTGAGAAGGTGTTAAAAAAGCGACGCCGCCAAGCCGAGAGGCTGGGCGGCGTCCGTTTGGCGGTTCCGCCCCGGTGGCTTAGCGGCGGAGGTTGGAGGAGATCTTGGAGACGATCTGCTGGCTCTCAGGAAGATTGCCGAAGAAGCCGTACTTGACGGTAACCTTGGTGTAGGCGGCCTTGGTGATTTCGTCTTCGGCCTTGGCTACGTCGATTTTGATTTCGAGGTCACCCACCGTGCGGGCGAAGACGGTGACGCTGATCAACTCCTTGTTGGCGCCGCGTTCGTCGGTTTCACCCGTGCGGAGGGTGCCATGCATCGAGTCGAGGGTGCGCTTAACGGAATTGAAGACGGCCTCAGGGTCCGCGTTGTAGCGGGTGACTAGGATGCCCGTTACGTTGGAGAACTGACCTTCGCGGGTTTCGGCGTTATCCACTCCGACCGAGGTGTTACATCCCGAAAGGACGAAGGCGGAGGCGAGCAGGGCGAGGGCGAGGGCGTTTTTCATATTCAAGAGTCGTGGTTGAGTGCTCCCAGACAAAGCACAGCTGGGGCCAGTTGGCAAACAGTTTCGGCCCAGCCGGGCGGCCTCGAGGGGTGGGGTTTTGTAGTTAAAAATCAACTACAAAGCCGCCGGCGCGACCTGGCTTAAGGCCGATCGGCCTCGGCCCAAGGAAGCGATGCGGATTGGCCTGGAGCTAGATTAACGGATTCTATCATTTAACCCATTGTAGTATAGATACTTACATACTTAAATGACCTAATTCAATCATTAGAGGCCCGCCGGTCGCGCTGTGAACAAGAAAATGGAGCGATCTGGGGGTAAAATCTTGACCAGTGGGGGATGGTGGGGAAAAGTGGGTCAACTGGGGGCTTACCCCCACACGATATGTCTATTGGCGCCAACAACGGTCTCTTCACCGGCATCCATCACGGAAAGCTGGATGAGAAGAACCGTGTCACCATTCCGGCGGCCTGGCGTTTCGATGATGATGCGACGTTCCTGGCGATGTTTCATCCGGCGCTCGGTGCGATTGTAGTCTTCCCGCCCTCGATGGCCGAACGCATCCGCGATGCGGCCTCACAGGTCACGGTAAGTGATCCCGTGAAGATGGACGCCCTCAGCCTCCTCGGTGCGAATAGCATTCAAGTGACTTGTGATAAAGCCGGCCGCATCACGCTCAATGAGCACGTGGTGAAGGAGGCGTGTCTGGATCGTGATGTCGTGTTCCGCGGTAGCTTCACGACGTTCCATATTTCTGCCCCCGTGCCACCGAAGGCTGATCGCGAATCCGACTCCGCACTCGCAACGTTACGCGCCCTCCGCGAACTCGGCCTCTAAAGTGTATCCATAAGTTACTTACACTACTCACACCTTATTCACAAAGACTTTCCTTGATGACCAGCCACGTTCCAGTTCTGCTTGAGGAGTGCATGACACTCCTTGCTCCGCAGGACGGCCGTGCCTATCTGGATTGCACGTTCGGGGGCGGTGGTCACGCCGCGGCGCTCCTCGCCCGTGCCCCGCACTGCACGCTTGATGCGATGGATCGGGATCCAGCCGCGGCCGAGCGTTTCGCCGCCTTGGCTGGCACGCAGGTGGGCCGTTGCCATTTCCATTCTGAAAATTTCCGCCACCTTGACCGCGTTCCGGGGCGATTCGACGGTGTTCTGATGGACATTGGGGTGTCCTCGTACCAGTTGGATGTCCCGGAACGCGGTTTCTCTTTCCGCTTCGACGCTCCGAACGATATGCGCATGGATACGCGTACGGGTCGGAGCGCCGCCGAGTTCCTCGAACGCAGCGAGCGTTCCGAGATTGAACGTGCGGTCCGCGATTACGGGGAAGAGCCGCGTTGGTATCGCGTTGTGAACGCCATCATCGCCGCCCGCGGTACGGGGCGCCTCGCCCGCACTTCCTCCTTCGCCGAACTGGTCGCCGAAGCCGCCCCGCCCGCCCCTGGTCCCCGTGGCCCGCATCCGGCCACCCGGACTTTCCAAGGGATTCGGATTGCGGTGAACGATGAGCTCGGGGCACTCGCCGATGCGCTCCCGCTTGCCTTTGGTAAACTCAACGCGGGTGGCGTACTCGCGGTAATCTCTTTCCATTCACTCGAAGACCGGATGGTGAAGCGATATATGAACGAGGTGGCGGGTCGTCCGGTGGATCGCGACGACGCTCGCAATCAAGATGACCGCGTGAAGCGGGCCGAACTTCTTACCCGCAAGGCTGTGCAGCCTTCCGTAGCTGAACAAGAACGTAACCCTCGCAGCCGGTCGGCCCGTTTGCGGGCTGTCCGGAGAATCGACGTATGAACTTACGTCCATTCACCTACACTTTGGGGGCGTTCACCGTCGCGGCCATCGCCGTCGGCACCATCCAGATTATGAAACTTCGCGTTGAGGCCGACGTTATCGGTGGCCGGATTCAGCGCCTCGAACGTTCGATGGCTGAATCTAAGAAAGAGCTCGATGCCACTCGCCGCCAGCGTGACCAAGCAGTCGATACGCTCCAACTGCAGCTACGCATCGGTGACACGCTCAAGCCACCGGTGCCGGAGCAAGTAGTCTGGGTGCGTTATTTCCCCTCGGTTTCATCCAACCTTCCTGTCACCAGCGCCAGCCCTCGGACGAAGGCCCGCGAAATCGCCTTCCTCCAGACCGGGGGGCAGGGAGGCGGAACTTCGCGATGACACTCCCCCATGCCAGGCGAATGCGCTACCGTTCGCTGGCTTGGGTCGTGTCCTGTTGCTTCCTCGCCGTGTTTTCACGGCTGGTGTGGTTGCATTGGGTGGATGCCCCGCGCTTGCGAGCCGAAGCCGTGCAGGCGCGCCGTGTCCTGCAGACGAAACCCTGCCGCCGCGGTGAAATCCGCGACGGCCAAGATAACCTTCTCGCAGTCTCGGAAGATGTCTGGGATATCGGCGTCGACCCAGATTCGCTCCTCAAAGCCGATCGCGGCCGAACGCTGGAGGTCGCGACCGCCTTGGCGGTACCAGTCGCTAAAATCAAGGAAGCTTTCGCGGCCACCACGCGCATTGATAGTGAGGGCGAGGAGCACGATATCCGTTGGACGGTCCTCGCCCATGAAGTCGATGAGGCCACCGTTAAGCGTATTAAGGCACTGGGCATCAAAGCGCTGCGGGCTGAACTGAAGTATCGTCGTAATTATCCGAAGGGCCAGCTCGCTTCGCATGTCCTAGGTTACGTTAACAAGGAAGGCGATCCCGCCGCTGGCATCGAGAAAGTAATGAACTCGTTGCTGATCGGTCAGAACGGCTGGATCGAATCTGAACGCGATGGACGCCACCGTGAACTCACCAGTAATCGTCTGCGCGAGGTCGCTCCCGTTGATGGCAGCACGGTCGTGCTCACGATTAATAGTCTGATCCAGAAAACGTGTGAAGATGCCCTTGCCGCGGCCGCCGCCCGTTATCATCCGAAAAGCGGCATTATTATCGTCAGTGAGCCGCGGACCGGTCGCATCCTCGGGCTGGCTAATTGGCCCACCTTCGACCTTAACCGTTTCTTCGATCCGCTGGCAGCCCCGATGGACAGCCAGCGTAATCGCGCGGTGTCGGATGTTTATGAGCCGGGGTCCGTTTTCAAAATCGTTTCAATTTCAGGTGCGTTGGAGGAACGTCTCATTACCCCCAATTCCGTCTATGATTGCGGTGCGACGAGCGTGCCGTACCGCGGCCGCATGGTTTCGCTACCGGGAGATTCACACCCGCTGGGCGTCGTCGATATCCGCCATATCGTCCGGGAATCATCAAATCGCGGGACGGTCCAAGTGGGCATGCTTTACGCCGAACGCATGGGAGAAGATAAGTTCTATTCGCTCATTAAGTCTTTTGGGTTCGGATCGAATAGCGGACTAATCACCGGTGCCGAGGTGCCGGGCATCCTGCATTCGCCTAAAAGTTGGGATGGGATGACGATTTCACGTATGCCCATGGGGCACTCCGTCAGCGTAACCGCGATTCAGATGCATTTTGCCATGTCGGTCATCGCCGCCGACGGCCTGCTGATGCAGCCGCAGTTGGTCCTCCGGGTCGAAGATCCCAAGACCAAAACTCCGATTCTTAGTTACGCGCCGCGTTCCCGCGGTCGGGCCATCACCGCCGCCACTGCTTCGCAGATGGCCACACTCCTCCGCGCGGTCTGCGGCAAGGGCGGCACGGCTCCGGCGGCGGATATTCCTGGCTTTGAGGTCGCGGGTAAGACCGGGACCACGCAAAAAATCATCAACGGGAAGTATTCCTCTACGCACCACGTCGCCTCGTTTGCCGGTTTCTTCCCGGTCGGCGACCCTAAGCTCGCCATCACGGTAATCATTGATGAGCCCCAAGGGGAGGGCGTTGGTTACGGCGGTAAGGTTTCGGCCCCGATTTTCCGTGATGTCGCCGAGAAGTGCATCCGCTGGCTCGATATTCCTCCCGCCACCCCTGTCCTCCGCGGCGCTGTCGCCGGCATCGGCCCATGATGCTGTCCGCGACGATGATGCCCGCTGCCATGGAACGCCCCACGTTCAACTCTCTTCTTCAAGGGATTGCCGTGCTCGATCGCTCTGGCGAGTGGAGTGCGCGCATCTCCTGCATCGTGACGGACAGTCGCCGGATTATTCCGGGAGCCTTGTTCTTTGCGCTCCCCGGTTTGCGTGCGAATGGACATGCCTTTCTCGATGACGCCATCGCCCGGGGGGCCGCCGCCGTGATTTCGGGCGAACCTGTGGGTGGACTGCCGGCGGTTGCTGCTGCGCAGGTTGCTGATCCCCGCCAAGTCCTCGCCGAAGTGGCCCGACGTTTCTTCGGCCACCCTGAGGCTGCGTTGCAACTCGCTGGGGTCACGGGAACCAATGGTAAGACCACTGTTTCAACCTTACTCCGCCATTTTTTGCAGGCGGAGGGCGAACAATGGGGCCTCGTCGGTACAGTACGCTACCACCTCGGCCGTCGCTCCATTCCTTCGTTCAAGACGACTCCCGAGTCCGCCGATTTAGCCGGCTTCTTCCGTCAGATGGCGGACGCGGGCTGCACCGGTGCTTGCCTTGAAGTGAGTTCCCACGCCCTGCATCAGGATCGTGTCCATGGTTTCCATTTTCAAGTCGCGGCGTTCACGAACCTTACGCGCGATCACGTAGATTATCACGGCGATTTGGCCACATATCTTGATGCGAAGACCGCGTTATTCGATGGCCGCAATGGGACCGTACCGGAGGTTTGCGTGATCAATATCGATGACCCGAGTGGGCGAGTTTTGGCCGAAGCCTGTCGTCGCCGGGGCCGGGTCCTCACCTTCGGCGTAGCCCCAGATGCCGAGCTTCGAGCAACTGATCTCGCTCTCGATACCGGCGGCGCCGTCTTCACCGTTCGCCATGCCGGGCGCACGGCTCGCTTTACGACGAGTCTACCGGGGGATTACAATGTCTCGAATATCCTCTGTGCGTTGGCGATGGCTGCCGCCTTGGGTCGCGATCCCCTTTCCTTTGCGCCAGCGCTTGCCTCTTTCCCCGGTGTTGCTGGTCGAATGGAACGCGTCGATGCGGGCCAAGCCTTCCCGGTTTTTGTTGATTACGCTCACACCGACGACGCCTTGCGAAACGCGTTACGGATGCTCCGCAGTATCACCCCGGGTCGGGTGCTCTGTGTTTACGGCTGCGGCGGTAATCGCGATCGTGGCAAGCGTCCGGAGATGACGAAAGCCGTGGCCGAACTTGCCCACCTCGCCTGGGCCACCGCCGACAACCCGCGGAAAGAAAACGTCGAGCATATTTTCGCCGATATGCGTGAAGGTCTCGGCTCGCTGCCAAGCGTTTCGTTTATCGCTGATCGGCGCGAGGCCATCGGCTGCGCTCTGGCGGCCGCGCGCTCGGGGGATTGCGTGGTGATCGCGGGTAAGGGACACGAAACCACCCAAGAGTTTGCCGATACGGTCGTGCCATTTGATGACCGTCAGGTTGTCCGTGAGATTCTTGAGCTACGGAGGGGCGCCCAGTCGTGATGCCTCTCTTCTCCTCTGCTGATTTAGCCACCTGGTCTGCCGGGCGCTGGAGCGTCGCCCCGGGGCACGCCGTCACCGGATTCGGGACAGATACGCGTGCGCTTCGCCAAGGTGATATCTTCGTCGCCGTCCGCACCGAACGCCGGGACGGACATGATTTCCTCGGTGCCGCCCGTGCGCAAGGGGCCGCCGCCGCTCTCGTGGCTCACCCGGTGGCTGATGACCTGCCACAACTCGTGGTCGATGATCCGCTGGTCGCTTTACGGCGCCTGGCCGCACAGTGGCGGAATCGTTTCAGTGGCCGCGTTATTGGCGTCACCGGGAGCGTCGGTAAGACCTCGACGAAAGAGCTGCTGGCGGCCTTGCTTGGCCCGGCGGCTTTTGTCACCGAAGCGAATCTGAATAATCTTATCGGTGTGCCGCTCATGTTGCTGCGCGTTGAGCCCGAGCGGCATCAGTTCGCCGTCATTGAAGCCGGTATGAACGTGCCAGGCGAACTCGCCATTTCGGCCGGTGTGATTCGGCCGGACCTAGCCATTGTCACCGCCGTATCGTCCGTACACCTCGAAGGCGTGGGCTCGCTTGCGGCCGTCGCCCGCGAAAAAGCGACGTTGATTGCCGCGCTGGCCGAGGGGGGGCGCGCCATCTTGCCTGCTACCTTACTTGCTTGGCCGGAGTTCGCCGCCCAGGCTACCCGCTGCATCGCCGTTCAATTTGAAGGGGATGCGGCGCCCGCCGCGAAACCGCTTAAGGTCGTGCGGGCGCACTTTCTGCAGGATGCCGCCGGCCGTCGTTCGCTCGTGCTTGATGGCGAAGCATTTCCGTTGGCGGCGATTTCTGACGGCCTTGCGCGCAATGCAGCGCTCGCGCTTGTCGCGGCCCGTGAACTGGGAATCCCCGACCAGCAGCTGGCTGCCGCCATGGTGCGCTGGATGCCGCCGGCAGGGCGGGGTAGTGTCCATGTGTTGGGTGAGCAGACTTTCTACGTCGATTGCTATAATGCCAGCCCTGCGTCGCTGACTGATTCCGTCGCTTGCTTCGACCGTTTGAGTCGTGGCAACGCCGCTCCCCGTCTTTTCGTGCTCGGCGGTATGGCCGAGCTCGGTGCCACCTCGGCGCAACTCCACCGCGACTGCGGAACTCAGCTCCCTCTCCGGGCGGGCGACCAAGTGGTTGCCTTCGGCGGAGAGGCGCCGGCGTTCTTGCAGGGAGTTGCGCTTCCCGGGGTGGAGCTTTTCTCCGCGGCCTCGATCGACGACGTCGCTGCTCGGATTCGTGCCCAGCGTGGCTTCATCTTTCTCAAGGGTAGCCGCTCCTTCGCGCTCGAGCGCGGGCTGCCTGATTCCCTCCGCGCGGCCCTTTCTTTCCACTAGGATGCTTTATCGTCTCAGCGAACTCGTCCATACTTGGGGGCCTTTCCGCCTCTTTGAGTATATTTCCGTCCGAGCAATCATGGCTGGGCTCACTTCGTTGGCCCTGGGCATGTTCTTTTCTGGTCGGCTCATCGCCTTGCTTTCCCGTCTTCGCCAGCCCGAGCGCTCGGCCAGCTTGATGGGAAATCTCGCCAAGGAAGGCGGCAAGGTTCCGACTATGGGCGGGCTCATCATCGCCGCGGCGATGATTCCTTCGGTACTCCTGTGGGCTCGGCTCAACGTCCTAGTACTCGCCTCACTTTGGTGTCTGATCGGCATGGGTGCCGTCGGGCTCTATGATGATTGGCTGAAGGTTCGACACGGCAGCGCTGACGGTATTTCTGCGCGGATGAAATTGGCGGGTCAGTTTGGCGTCGCCCTGATCGCGCTGGGTATCGTCTTACTGGATGCTTCTTATCGGGAGAGCCTTTGTGAAATCTGGCTGCCCGTCTTGAATGGTCCGCTCTGGTCGGCGAAATCCTTGGGCTGGCCCTTCTTCGCCTGCCTCGGCGTGGCGGGGGCGTTCTTTATGCTCGTCTGCGTCGGTTGCTCTAATGCGGTCAATCTTACCGACGGCTTGGACGGTCTGGCGATTGGCTGTGTGCTGATTACGACCATGATCCTGGGCAGCGTCGCCTATTTGGCCGGACACCACGAGTTTTCCACTTATCTGCGTATCAGTTACGTACCTGGCGCGGGCGAGCTCGCGGTCTTCTGCTCAGCCTTGGTCGGCGGTAGCCTCGTTTTCCTGTGGCACAATGCAGCACCCGCCGAAATCTATATGGGCGATGTGGGTGCGCTCGGTATTGGCGGCGGTCTCGGGGCGGTGGCGTGCCT
>CAIKRN010000014.1 GCA_903829855.1 uncultured Opitutia bacterium | reverse complement strand
TCACGCCCCTTTCCTCTTGCAGTTTAGTCTCATTCTAACTGATTGAGCGGTTAGAATGATTCAAAGTCTCACTGATCTAGACCGGGAACACCTACAAGAAGCCCTCAATAAAAGTGGCCAGAAGGTCACTTCGCAGCGCGAGGCCGTCTTCTCCGTCCTCCTCGCTGAGCGGGACCACCCCACTGTCGATGAAGTCTTTAACCGGGCCCGCGAGGTCATGCCGGGGCTCTCCCTCGCCACGGTCTACAACTGCCTCGAAACGTTCGTCGGCTGCGGCCTCGTCCGCCAGGTCAACCACGAGCGCGAATCCACCCGCTACTGCCCTAACCTCTCCCCCCACGCCCACTTCCGGGATAAAGAGACCGGACGCGTCCACGACATCGAACTTCCGCCCGAAGTCATCAAGAGCCTCCGCGCCATCCTGCCTCCAGGTTTCGATTCAGAAATCATTGAGATCAGCTTCCAGGGCCGGGCTCAGGCCAAGGACAACAGCGCCAACTAATTTCGTCCATGTCCGACTCTCTCGTCATCAAGAACCTTAGCGCCTCCATCGGCGAGCGGCAGATCCTGAAGGATTTCTCGCTCACCGTACCCAAAGGCGAAGTGCACGCCATCATGGGGCCCAATGGCACCGGTAAAAGCACCCTCTCCAAGGTGCTCGCTGGCCATCCCGATTACTCCGTGCAATCTGGTGAAGCCTTCCTCGACGGCGAACAAATCCTGGGCCTGGCACCGGATGTCATCGCCCGGGCCGGCCTTTTCCTCGCCTTCCAGTACCCGAGCGAAATCCCCGGCGTGACCATCGCCAACTTCATCCGCGCCGCCATCGTCGCACGCCAAGCCAAGGGGGCCCCGTTCGACGCCAAGGCTTATTACACGGAACTTTACGCGAAGATGGACGCCCTGAAGATGGACCGGAAGTTCACCGCCCGCTTCGTCAATGAAGGCTTCTCCGGCGGCGAAAAGAAACGCTGCGAAATCCTCCAACTGATGATGCTCAAGCCAAAGTACGCCGTGCTCGATGAAACCGACTCCGGCCTCGATATCGACGCCCTCCGCATCGTGGCCGAAGGCGTCAACGCCATGCGCGGACCGGACACCGGCTTCCTCGTCATCACCCACTACCAACGTCTCCTTGAGTATATCGTCCCCGACCGCGTCCACATCATGTGGGACGGGAGGATCGTACACAGCGGCGGCAAGGAACTCGCCCTCGAACTCGAAGCCAAGGGTTATGATTGGGTAAAAACTGAACTCGCTACCGCCTAAAGCAAATGGCCGACATCGAAGAATCCCAGGCGCAGCGCGAAGCAGTCGAAATCGATCGCTCGAAGGGCGATTTTAAATTCGAGGAGAACTATGCCTTCGACGCCGGTATCGGCCTCACTGCCTCGACCATCGACTACATCGTCAAGGTGAAGGGCGAAGAGGAATGGATCCGCGAGTTCCGCCAGAAAGCCCTCAAGGTTTTCGAGAGCCTCCCCATGCCCACCCACTGGGCGACGGAAGACCTCAGTAACATCAAGTTCGAGGACATCCGCTATTACCTGTCCAAGGGCCAGAAAGCCGTGCGCACCTGGGAAGAAGTCCCCGACGACGTGAAGCAGACCTTCGAACGCCTCGGCATCCCCGAATCTGAACGCAAGTTCCTCGCCGGCGTCGAAGCGCAATTTGACTCCGAAGCGGTCTACTCTCGCATGAAGGAAGAGCTCGAGAAACTCGGCGTCATCTTCTGCGGCCCAACCGAGGGATTGCGCGACCACCCGGAGATTTTCCGTAAATACTTCGGCAAGGTCATCCCCATGGGCGACAACAAGTTCTCCGCCCTCAACTCCGCGGTCTTCTCGGGAGGCTCCTTTATCTACATCCCCAAGGGCGTGAAGGTGAACCAGCCCCTGCAGGCCTATTTCCGCATTAATGCTGAGAACTTCGGTCAATTTGAACGCACGCTGATCATCGCCGACGAGGGCGCGGAAGTCACCTACATGGAAGGCTGTACGGCTCCGAAGTTCGAGACCGCCACCCTGCACTCTGCCGTCGTCGAACTCGTCGCCCTCAAGGGTGCGAAGATCCAATACATCACCGTCCAGAACTGGTCCGCCAACGTCTTCAACCTCGTTACTAAGCGCGGGATGGCCGAAGAGGACGCCGAAGTGCGCTGGATCGATTGCAATATCGGCTCACGCCTCACGATGAAGTACCCCGGCGTAATTCTGCGCGGAAAGCGCGCGCGGGGCGAAGTCCTCTCCATCGCGTTGGCAAATGACGGGCAGCATCAAGACACCGGCGCGAAGATGATTCACGCCGCCGATGACACCACTTCCAACATCATCGCGAAGTCGATCTCCGTCGGCAAGGGTCGCTCGACCTATCGCGGCCTGGTCCACATCCCGAAGACCCTTAAAAACTGCCGCAATAACACCGAGTGTGACGCTCTGCTCATCAATGAGCATAGCCGCACCGATACCTACCCAGCGATCTCCGTGCGCGGCCAGAAAAACTCCGTTCAGCACGAAGCCAGCGTTTCCAAGGTCTCGGCGGAGCAAATCTTCTACATGATGCAGCGCGGCCTGAACGAAGGCGAAGCGATGTCGCTCGCGGTGAATGGCTTCGTCAACGACCTCGTGAAGGAATTCCCGATGGAATACTCCGTCGAACTGAAGCGCCTCATTGAACTGCAGATGGAAGGGTCCGTCGGATGAATGCCGTCGCCCCCGCTGGCACCGGCGTCCTCGACGCCGCCCTGCAATCCGCTGAAACCGCACGTTACCGCGCCCACGACTGGTTCGCCGTGCTCCGTCAACAGGGCTGGCACTCCTTCCAGTCGTTACCGATGCCGAAGCTCTCACACGAGAAGTGGCGCTTCTCCGACACGCGCACGCTTTCGCTCGCCGACTACGCACCTGCTCCCGAGCCGACTGAAGCCCAGGCCGCGGCGCTCATCGCCCGCTCGCAGCTCATCCCTGACGCCGCCGGACTGATTGTTCATATCGACGGGCATTGCGTCCTAAAACCGTCGCTCTCGCCGGAACTCGCCGCCCAAGGCGTAATCTTTGAATCCTTGGAAGATGCCATCAAGCATCACCCCGCCCTACTTAAGGAGCACTTACTTAAGCACCCCGTCGGACTCGGCGGAGATAAGTTCGCGGCCCTGCATCGCGCTTGGCTGCGCTCGGGGTACGTCCTG
Organism: uncultured Opitutia bacterium; assembly: GCA_903829855.1. Taxonomy (GTDB): domain Bacteria; phylum Verrucomicrobiota; class Verrucomicrobiia; order Opitutales; family UBA953; genus UBA953. The sequence goes on along the minus strand of CAIKRN010000014.1, from coordinate 3,386 downwards.
CACGTCCCCAAGGGCGTCGAAGTAAAGCAGCCCTTCGTCTCCGTCACCTGGACCTTAACCGACGGTGTCGCGGTCTTCCCGCACGCACTCATTATTTCAGGCGAGCAGACTCAGGCGGCCGTCCACGATTTCCACTTCTCGGCTAAGCCCGACCAACGAGCCTTAGCGATTTCGGTCGCCGACATCCATGCGGGTAAGGGCTCACAGGTCCACCGCCTCGCAGTGCAAGCTTGGGGTTCCGCCACGCAATCCTTCCAAATCGATAACACCTGCGGCGGGCGCGACTCCTTGATCTGTTCCGTGAACGCCGCGGTCGGCTCACGTCGGGCGCGCCTTGAAAATGCCGTACGCGTTGAAGGGGAAGGCGCCGATGTCCGCCTTTACGGCATCAGCGTTGCTTCAGGTGAACAGGAATTCGATCAACGCACCCTGCAAATTCACGCTGCCGGTCATGCCAAGTCCGATTTGCTCTTTAAGAACGTCCTGCTCGGCAAAGCGCGCACGATCTTCTCGGGTCTCATCAAGGTTGAACCGGATGCCCAGCATACGGACGCCTTCCAGACGAATCGGAATCTCCTCCTCTCGCCGGACGCCGAAGCGGACTCCCTGCCTGGGCTCGAGATTGAGGCCAACGACGTAAAGTGCTCGCACGGCGCGACGACTGGCCAAATTGATCCGGCGGAACTATTCTACCTGCAGGCCCGCGGCATCCCCCTGGCCACCGCGCAGGAACTGCTCGCCCAAGGCTTCCTCGAAGAAGTCCTCGCGAAGGTTGGCCACGAAGAAGCGGTCGCCATCGTCCGCGAGATGCTCCGTCAAAAATTCCACCAAGCCTGAATATGAGCGACGACACCACCGGCCAGCGCCACACGCCTAGCCCGCACGACCGCACGCTCACACGTGATGTCCAAGCCACCGTCATCCCGGCGGGCGATCCCGCCGTCCTGCCTGCCGGCACCAAGGTGACCATCACGCACCGACTCGGCGGCAACTTCACCGTCGTCTGCGACAACGGCATGTTCCGCATCAAAGGCAGCGACGCTGATAGCCTTGGAGAACAGCCCCCGTCAGACTCCACCGAAAACGAAGGCAAGACCGACGCCTATGGATCTGTCGGCACGGCCGAGCATCCTGGCCACTCTGGCAAACCTTCCGATGAAGCCGTCTGGGAAAGCCTGAAGAAAGTTTTCGACCCCGAGATCCCGGTGAACATCGTCGACCTCGGACTCGTCTATTCGCTCAAGGTCGAGCCCTTAGAAAATTCCGCTGATCGGCATAGCGTGATCGTCGCCATGACGCTCACTGCGCCGGGTTGCGGCATGGGGCCCGTGATCGCTGAAGACGCCCGGAACCGAGTGCTCGGCGTGCCAGGTATCAATCAAGCCCGCGTCGACATCGTCTGGGACCCGCCTTGGACCCAGACCATGATTTCTGAAGACGGGAAGATGCAGCTCGGGTTGATCTGACTAGGTCTCGAGCCAAGCAAGCCTCCCACGACGTCCGCCAATCGGCGGACGTTCTGTTTTCGATGCCTTTCCTGCCTACCCCTCCCCCACCCCCACCCCTACCCCTATCCCTCAATCTGCTCCCCGCTTGCCCTTCGGCTACTTTTCCTAACCCTGCGGGAACCCCCACCATTCCCCAAGGTCACCCCATCTTATGAATATGTCCCGCCCCCTCTCCGTATTCCTGGCCGCCTGCACCCTGGCGTCCGCCCCCTTCGCCCGTGCGGCCGAAGCCCCGGAAGACGTTCGCTTCAAGGTCGACAAACTCCTCGGCAATCTGCCGCAGCCGATGCACCTCGAAATTGCTCCGGACGGTCGGATCTGGCTCAACGAGTACACCGGTGCGCTCAAGATTTACGATCCGAAGACCCGCCGCGTGACCTTGGTCGCGTCGATGGAAGTCTTTAAGTCGCAGGAGAACGGCTTCCTCGCCTTCGCCCTCGATCCTAAGTTCGCCAAGAACGGCTGGATTTACATCCTCTACTCTCCGATCGGATTCGAAGGACAGTACCTCTCGCGCTTCGACGTGAAGGACGACCAGTTGGTAGCCGGGAGCGAGAAGCTGATTCTGAAATATGAAGAACAGCGCCTGCAGTGCTGTCACCACGGAGGCACGGTCAAGTTTGGCCCGGATGGCTGCCTGTATTTCACGGCGGGTGACAACACCAGCCCCTTTGGCGACAGCGAGGGCTATGCCCCGCTCGATCAACGCATCGGCAAGGAGCCATGGGACGGCCAGCGCACTTCGGCCAACAGCAATACGCTGGTCGGCAAAGTCAGCCGCATCCGCCTCAACGATGATGCCACCTATAGCATCCCCGAAGGTAATCTCTTCCCCGTCGGCACGCCCAAGACTCGTCCGGAAATCTTCGCCATGGGTTGCCGCAACCCCTGGCGCATGAACATCGACCAAAAAACCGGCTATGTCTACTGGGGTGAAGTCGGGCCGGATTCACGTAACGACGGACCGCGGGGTTCGCGCGGTTATGATGAAATCAATCAGGCCAAGAAAGCTGGTAACTTTGGCTATCCTCTCTTCGTGGGAAATAATTCGCCTTACGCCGCCTACGATTACGAGACCAAGAAGGCCGGACCGATGTTCGACCCGCTCCACCCGCGCAATAACAGCCGCAACAACACCGGTCTCGTTGATCTTCCTCCAGCCGTTCCCGCCTTCATCTACTGGCCCTATGCCGTCTCGGACAAATGGCCTGAGCTCGGCGAAGGCGGCCGCACCGCTTGTGCCGGTCCGGTGTTCTACTGGCAGGAGTCTTTCGAGAAGACCAATGGCTTCCCGAAGCACTTCGATCGCTCCCTCCTCTTCTGGGATTGGCAGCGACCGTTTATCAAATGGGCCCGCCTCGACCAGAATTCCGACCTCGTCGGGCTGGAGGCTTTCACCAACGGCGCCATCGTCCTCGGCAACACCGAAGATCAGTTGAAGAAGCAGAAGGCCCTCATCGACGCTGGCGGCTATGTCATCAAGCGCCCGGTCGACGCGACCTTCGGTCCGGATGGTTGCCTCTACATGCTCGATTACGGCGAAACCTGGGGAGCGAACGCCGATGCAGCTTTGCTCAAAATCTCCTACATTCGTGGTAACCTGCCGCCCATCGCCAAGGCAAGCGCCTCGGCCACTTCAGGCGTAGCGCCTTTGAAGACCGTGCTCTCGGGGAAAGGGTCGCGTGATCCGGATGGCGGCAAACTCAGCTACTCTTGGAAACTCCTGCCTTCTGGCAGAGCCCTCGGTACGGGCGAAGAACTCGCGGTCTCCCTCGAACAAGCTGGCAACTTCTCCGTCGAGCTCACCGTCAGCGACGGCCAAGGCGGCGAATCTTCCTTCGCCGTACCCATCGTGGTCGGCAACACTGCTCCCGTCGT
>CAIKRN010000013.1 GCA_903829855.1 uncultured Opitutia bacterium | reverse complement strand
GCTCAAGATGAAGGATCAGGCCATCGTCTGTAACATCGGTCACTTCGACAACGAAATCCAGGTCACGCGTCTCAATAATTGTAAGGCCGCGAAGAAGGACACCATCAAGCCACAGGTCGACCGCTACACGCTCAAGGATGGTCGCCAGCTCTACATGCTCGCTGAAGGCCGCCTCGTGAACCTTGGTTGCGCTACCGGCCACCCGAGCTACGTGATGTCGACCTCGTTCACTAATCAGGTCCTTGCGCAGTTGCACCTCTGGGAAAGCCGCGCGCAGGCTAAGCCTGGTGTCGTCGTCCTCCCGAAGCACCTCGACGAAGAAGTCGCCCGTCTCCACCTCGGCAAGCTCGGCGCCAAGCTGACCAAGCTTTCGAAGGAGCAGGCCTCCTACATCGGCGTGAAGCAGTCTGGTCCGTTCAAGCCTGACAGCTATCGTTACTAAGCGCGGCGTGAAACGCCGCGAGGGTCACGTGGGCAAGGGGACACGTTGACGCGGGGAAATCAAGAGGGCGCCTGCGGGCGCCCTCTTTGTTTGGTAGGGATACGATGACATCGCCTCCGCCTGTCTTGAGGTAGGGGCAGCACCGCGTGCTGCCCTAGTTATCTTTGGTGGGGCGGGGGTGCCTCCAACTCCCCGTTGAACCATCGACCGTCGCATCTCGCCCGGCGAACGGACGGCTCGGAGAGCCGTCCCTACCCAAGCCAACGAGAACGCCCAGCTCGCTTGTTTTAAGCGGCTAGCTTTGCCCTTACTTCCCGTTCACCAACCAGCGCATCGCGGCGAGTTCGCCATCGGCTTTCACCATGGCGAGATAGCGAGCCTGGGTGGCGTCATCGGCTTGGGCGAAGGCCGGGGTGAAGCGGCTACCGAGGTCCTTGATTTCAAGTATCTTCGCATCGAGCACTTCCATGCGCGCACCGGCGGTTTGGCCACCCGGCCCGGCGAGCGTGAGCGGGTCGAGTTGTTGGAGGAATTTCTTCTCGATCGCTACACCGGAGAGTTGGTCGATGAGGTAGGGCCCTTGGTCTTGAATACGCTGGCCCAGGGTCAGTCCGATGATGACGGTGGGTTCAGCGGCGTCGAAATCGGCCGAGCGGATAAATTCATCCTGGAGGGCCTTGAGGTTATTGGAAACCCCCATGAGTGACGGAATGTGATTCAGCGTGAGTGAGAACATCGCCGCACCGGCCGCGGCGGAGGCATCATAGCCTGCGTCGCGGAAAGCTTGCTCGGAGCCAGCCACGATTTGTTGGGAGTAGTCGGCGTAGAGGGGATTGTCTAACGACTGCAGTAGTGCCGTGCCCGCCGCAGCGGTGTTGCCGTTCTCGAAGGCTTGATGGGCGGCGAGGTAATCTCCGAGAGAATTGCCGGGGGCGGCCTCGCGAAACGCTATCAGGGCGGCGGACTTCTCTTCGGTCGTCTCGCCGCGCAGGACGAGTTCGAGTTGCGCCATCGGATTCTTCGGATCTGCCGCGGTGGCCTCGCGGGCGTATTTGAGATCTTTGAGTAGTCGAGAGGCTGCGAGAAGGTTAGTCGTCGAGCGACCTTGGTTCTGCAGGAATGTGTCGATCTCCACTTGGCTGAGTTGCGGTACTTTGCCTTCTAGCAGTTCCTTCATGCTGACGCCCTTGCGCTTCGTCGGATTATTTAGCTGCGGAATGATGTCCGCTGCGGAGCGCGGTTTGATCGCAGGCGAGGATTTGGCGGCGACTTCGGTTGGCTTGCGGAGCAGCTCCCACTTCTTCCCGCGCACGACCCAGATGCCCACGGCTAAGACGCCGAAGACGACGGCGATCTGCGCTAAGCGGCGGAAGGGCATCGGGCTTTAAGATTAGGGGGCAAGTGGGTATGGGGGCAAGAGGACATGGGGGTAGGGGCGCGACTGCGTCGCGTCCGTTCGCAAAGAAAGACCTGGCTAGCCGGGCAAGCTATCTGGCCCCACGATATCCGTTCGCCTACGGACGCCACGCAGTGGCGCCCCTACCCCGCCACCAGAGAACGAAGGTAACTAGGGCAGCACGCGGTGCTGCCCCTACCATCCACCGATACTCTATACTCGATACTCCATACTCTGCTCGCGGCTTCGCGCCGCGCTCAGATATGGTCCGTCGACCAGGGTTTGCGCAGTTCGCGCGACAGCATCGCGGTAGCGGTGTCGTCATTGATGAACTTGCCGGCGGCACCATCGAACTTGAGTTTGCGGCCAGTGAAGATCGCCGCGTTGCCGAGGTGACCGATGGCGGTGGCGTGGTGTGCGGCGAGGGCGTGCGAAATCGGCTTGCGGCGCGACTGGCAGCAATCGACGAACTCCTGGAAGTGATCGGTCGTGCCAGGGCAGCGCCAAGCATCCGGGCCGAGGTCCTTTTCAAACAAGCCCTTCTCGGAAGTGGTCTGGCTGCCGCGACGGACGTACATCGTGCCTTTCTCGCCGGTGAATTTAACGCCTTCGAACTTACTGGTGACGGTCAACTGCATGCCGTCGGCGTAGGTGAGGGTGTAGTCGTAGTCTTTATGGGTATTCCACGGGGCTTCGCGCATGGTGCCCGTGCCTTCGATGGCGACGGGGAATTCGGCGTCCTTGCCGATGGCCCAGGCGGCGATATCGCCGTGGTGGCAGACCCAGTCGAGGACCATGCCACCACCGAAGTTGAGGTTCCAGCGCCAGTGGAAGTGGAAGACGCGCGGATCGTATTCCATCCAAGCGGACGGGCCGACCCAGAGATCGTAATCCACGTCGACGGGCGGCTTTTCGCCGGGCTTCGGGGCGTCGGGCATCTTGTGGGTGTTGGCGTTGGTGCCGGCCTCGACGTGCAGGATTTTGCCGAGGGCGCCGTTACGGACGAGCTCGACCGCCTTACGGAAATTTGGGGTGGAGCGCTGCCACATGCCGGTCTGCCAGACGCGGCCGTTCTCTTTCACGGTGTCGACGATCTTGCGGCCTTCGGCGAAAGTCTTCGCGAGGGGCTTCTCGCCGTAGACATCGATGCCGGCGCGGAGGGTGGCGCAGCTGATGACGGAGTGCCAGTGATCCGGTAGGCCCATGACGGCCGCATCAGGCTTTTCCTTCGCGAGGAGTTCACGGAAGTCGACGTACTGCTTCGGGGCGGCCATGCCTTTCTTGACGACGGCTTCGGAAGAGGAGGCGAGGACGCTCTTGTCGACGTCGCAGACCGCGATGACTTGGACGCCCTTCTTGGACATCAGCTGGCGCATGTCGCCGCCGCCCTGAGACTTAAGGCCGATACCGACGAGCTGCAGGCGGTTGCTCGGGGCAACCGTGCCATCTTTGCCCAGCGCGGAGGCAGGGATGATGGAGGGGAAGCCGAGAAGGGCGCCGGCTAGGGCGGAGTTCTTTAGGAACGAACGACGATGGAGTTTAGTCATGGGGTCAGAGGTATGGGTAGGGGTAGGACAGGTGTAAGGGGAGAAACGTTCCGAGGAAAGGAGGGAAAGCGAAGGAAGAGAGGGCTGCTTCGCAGCTGCCCCCACTACTCTCCCTTGCCCTCTGTCAGAACTACCCCTATCCCTAGCCCTACCCCTCACTTATGTACCGCTCCCTCCTCACCCTGCTACTTGCCTCCGTGGTCGCTCTGGCCGCCGAGCCTAATCGTGCCCTGGTCTTCTCGAAGACCGCTGGCTTCCGCCACGGGGATTCGATCAAAGTCGGCGACAAGCTGCTCGAAGAGCAGTTCAAGGCCGCCGGCCTCGAAGTCGATGTGACCGAAGACGCGGCCGTCTTCACCGCCGAGAATCTCGCGAAGTACCGTGCGGTTGCCTTCATGAGCGTCACGGGCGATGTCATGGGCGATGTTGTCGCGAAGGACGCGACCAAGGAAGTAAAGGAAGCCGCCGCCAAGGCCGCCCCTGCGCGCCGCGCCGCCTTTCAGGCTTGGATGGAAAACGGTGGAGCATATGTCGGCATCCACGCCGCTTCTGATGCCGGTTCGGCCGAAAAATACTGGCCTTGGTACGCCAATATGGTCGGCGGTCTTTTCGCTGGTCACCCCGCCCAGCAGGTCGCCGTGCTCCATCCGCTGGTGAAAGACCACCCCGCCGTGGCCCATCTTCCGGCTGACTGGAAGCGCAAGGACGAGTGGTATTCCTTCCGTAACCTTTCCCCAGACAATATCGTGCTCCTCGAGATTGACGAAAAAACCTACAAGGCCGGCAAGGAAATGGGCGAACACCACCCGATGGCTTGGTGCAAGGCTGTCGGCAAGGGTCGTATGTTCTACACCGCGCTCGGCCACACCAAGGAATCTTATTCCGAGCCTGAGTTCATCAAGCACGTCAATGGTGGCTTGCTCTGGGTGCTGAAGAAGTAAGGCGAGCAGACTGCGAAGCAGAGAATCAGGGCCGCCTTCGGGCGGCCCTTTTGTTTGGGTAGGGCGGGCTCTCCGAGCCCGCCGTTAGGCCGATGGACATTCGGAACTCCGTCCCTAACTCGTGCCTTTGCTTACTTCACACCTTCGAGTTTCTTGATCAGGCGCCCGAGGGCGCCCTTGGTCGCGGCATTCGTCACGGCTTGCTCGGCTTCGCGGAGGGCCGCGAGGTCGGTCGGCTGGGCGAGTTTCAATAAGGCCTTCTGGCATTCGAGGCGCATGATCTCTTCCTTAATCGCGACGCAGAGGGCTCCGGCGATGGCGCGAAGATTGCGGGCGACGGCTGCCTTGATGAGGGCATTGCGCGCGGTGACATCGGCCTTGGTATCCATAATCCCGGCGCTGAAGGCATCGGTCACGCCTGGGCCGGCGACTTTTACCAATGCTTCCTGAATATTTTCGGCAAGGGCTTCATCCTTCGCCAGTGCCGCGAGAATCGGCACGGCTTTGGCGCCGCCGATTTCAGCCAGGGCTAGCGCAGCGGGTACGCGCAGTGGGGAATGAGGGGTCGAGGCGAGCGCCGCCACTTGCGCGGTCGCACCAGCCGCCTTCGCTTCGGCGAGCGCGGAAAGGAGGAGCTGGGCAGTTTGGACATCGGTCGACCCCAGTAGTGCCGCCACTTCTCCGGTTAGTGGCGAGGTGGGTTCATCAACGAGTCGTTCGCGAACGTCATCAACTGCGGCGAGGCGCACGGCTGGGGTAGTGTCAGCCTTTTTCAGGGCTTCGACCGACTTACTTGCGCCTTTGCGGAAATCTTTCAGCGCGGCCGTATAGGCGGCGTGATCGACGACTGGACGATCGGCGGCGGTGAGCGAAGCGGCGGCGAAGAGCAGGGAAGTGAAGAGGCGCATGTTGCTCATTAGGGGGCAAGTGGGCACGGGGGCAAGGGGACACGTGCCCACTTGCGGCACGCCTCCGCCGCGCTTACTTCCGGCGGAAGGGGTAAATCAGCTGTGCCCAATAGCCCTTGGGGACCGGATGGCCTTCGATGCCGTAACTCGTGGGCCATTTATCCTTGGGGAGATGGTGTGTGCCGAAGAGCCGATCTAAAATTGGAAAGTGAATGGCGAAGTTCACATCGATAGCCTCTTTATCGGCGCCATGATGCCAGTGGTGGAACTGCGGCGTGACGAACAGCCTATCGACGAGCGGGAAACGCCAGCCGATATTAGCATGAATCAAAGTCGTGTAGACGTAGGCCAAAAGCACGTAGAGTTCGATTGCGAGGGGGGTAAATCCGAGTGCCAAGACCGGGATCGCGGTGATTGAACGAATGATGAGAATTTCGACGAAGTGCATACGGGCGCCAGACATCCAATCCATGCTCTGGGCGGAATGATGGATGGCGTGGAAGTTCCAGAGCCACGGGATGCGGTGGAAGGCGCGATGCGCCCAATATTGGAAGAAGTCCGCCGCGAACATGATGATAGGGATCTGGACGAGGAGCGGCAGGCTACCTACCCAATCGCGCATGGCTCCGAGGGTGGATAGTTCGCCGACAAATTTCCCGGGTGCCTGCGGAAGGAAGGCTAGCGCCTGGACCATCAGGCTGCTGACAAGAACGTAGAAGACGTCCTCGCGCCATTCATCGCGGAAGATCGGTTGATTCGGGTTCTGCGGGCGGAGCCGTTCGATGGGAATAAAAATTAGGCCAGTAAACAGTACGTTGAGCGCAAACCAATCCAGGCCGAAATAAATTGGCAGAGCGTGAGAGCTATGTGCATTCGCGATGGATTGGCCGATGATGGTGGCCACGAGTGCGAGCAAGACGCCGGTGGTCCCGAGAATCTTGGCTTCGCGCAGCGCTAGGCTCACCACCGAGGAGGCGAAGCCGCCGACGAGCAGGAGAAGGACGCCGATCCTGAACCAGTGGTTTTCCTGGAGCGGTGTAATCTGGGGGGTCGTCAGCAACTGACCCGGCGTGCACATCGAGATGACGAGTAGCAGGCCGGCAAGACTCAGGGCGATTCCGAGTACTCCACTCGCCCAGCCCGAGCCAAAAACGCGCTTAGCGGCAGGCGACTCAAGTTCGTCGCGGATTTTTTGCCGCGTTTCATGGAATGGCTTCATCGGCAGAGTGGGGTGACGAGAGGCAATCCCTTTCGCTACGATAACGCAAAGGCTAATCACCCCGTCACCGGGCTTCGGGTATTGAATGGTGGTTACTCAGCCCTGCAGCTTGCCAGCCTTTACGGCGATACCGTAGGCGGTGAATTTCACTCTGATCTCATCCCGCACTCGCCGAAATTCATTCAAGATTTCTTCTTCAGTGCCCTTGGCGTGCGCCGGGTCGTCGAAGCCCCAGTGGAAGCGGGCGACTTGGCCTGGGTACATTGGGCAGACTTGGTCAGCATTCCCACAGACGGTGATGACGACGTCGATGCGGCGCGGCAGAAACTCATTCATGTGCTTCGAGGTGTGTTGCGAGATGTCTACCCCGGCCTCGGCCATGACTTTGATGGATAGCGGGTGGACGTAGCCCGCAGGCTTCGAGCCGGCACTAAAGACCTTGGCACTATCGCCGACCGCCGCCCGCAGGAAGCCTTCAGCCATGTGGCTGCGGCAGGAGTTGCCGGTGCAGAGGACAAGAATGGCGGGCTTGGTGGACATGTCGTGAAATTAGGGGGCAGGTGGGCACGAGGGCAAGGGTGAGAGGATGGCTGGGGGCAGGGAAAGGGTGGGGTCGGGTTGATTGTCTCTGGTAGGGCGGGTTGTCCTCAATCCGCCGTTGAGCCGACGAGGATTGGAACTCGTTCGAGGTGCTTCGCTCTATTCGCGAGCGGACGGCTGAGGACAGCCGTCCCTACCCGCCGCTAGCAGTTATGGAGGGAATCTGTCTTGGGTAGGGCGGACTCTCAGAGCCCGCCGTTGAGCCGATGGATAAACGTATCTCTGTCCGCGAACGGACGGCTCCGAGAGTCGGCCCTAACATAGGTATGCCTTATTTTCTTTCTCCGTCCCGCCTCCGGTGCCACTGTCCCGCTCATGTCCGAGCCTCTCCTGACTCTCCGCGAAAGCAAGACCTCCCCGGTCGGCTCCCGTTTCCAGGCCATCTGCGCCCTGGGGGAAATCGCCACCAAGACCGCGAAGACCGGCTCCACCTATTATGAAGCGGTGATCGCCGATGCGACCGACGACATCAAGGTGCGCGTCTTTGGCGACTCTCCGGTGAAGCCGGTGCTCGTGACGCTCAAGCCCGGTGCGATCGTCCGCGTGGGCGGAGTAGTCGGCGACTTCAATGGCCGCCCTGACCTCAAGGTCGACCTGCTCACGCCGATCACCGACGCCGAGCGTTCCGACCCAGCGATCATGGGCAAGCTCACCCCGGTCTCGCAACACGATCCGGTGAAGATGAAGGCGGAACTCGCGGGCATCATAAGCCGCATCCCGCACGCGACCCTGCGCGCCACCGTGGAATCTGTCCTCGAAGAGCACGGTGAGCGTTTCTACGACGCCGTCGCGGCCCTGGGCATGCACCATGCTTATCGCCACGGCCTACTTGAGCACACGCTGCGCATGGCCAAGTGCGCCGAAGCGTTGCTGCCACTTTACACCAAGGTTGATCACTCCCTTGCCGTCGCCGGCACCATTCTTCATGACCTCGGCAAGGTCCAGGAATATTCCCGCCTCGAGCCCGGCATGGCCAAGGCCGGTTTTACCCGCGCGGGCAATCTGCACGGCCACCTCGTCCTCGGCGCCTTCATTGTGCGTACGCACGGCACCAAGGTCGGTCTAGAGGCTTCGCTCCTCGAACGCCTCGAGCACATCCTGCTTTCGCACCACACCATGCGCGAATACGGCGCCTGCGCCATTCCGTCGACGCCGGAGGCCGTTTTCGTGGCCCGCATCGATGATATGGACGCCAAGCTTTCCGCCGTGGAAGAAGAGCTGCGCAAGGCTCCTCCCGGCGCCGAGTTCATGCAGTTGCGTGCGATCGACGGCCAGCTGTTGATCACGCCGCCGAAGACCGGAGTGTAAGCCATGGACGTCCGGGAGCTGGATTTCGAACTCCCGCCCGCCCGCATCGCTGCGGAGCCTGCCACGCGTCGAGATGGTTCGCGCCTCCTCGTCGTCCGCCGCGCTACGCGTACCATCGAGCATCGCCTCTTCTCCGAACTCCCTGACCTGCTGCCCGTGGGCGCCGTGCTCCTCCGCAACAACGTCACCGTGCTCAAGGCCCGCCTTTTCGGCGTGCGCCCCACCGGCGGCAAGGTAGAGTGCCTGCTCCTGCGGCCCACCGCCAATCCGCTCGAGTGGTGGTGCATGCTGCGTCCGGGGAAACGTGCCTCCGATGCGTCAGGCTTCACCATCGATGGCCGCCATGCCGTGGCGGTCGAAACCAAGCAGGGCGAATACCGCGTGCGGTTCGATTTGCCCGCCGGCGAAACCGTACAGGGCCTCGCTGACCGCGTGGGCGAACTTCCGCTCCCGCCTTACATCGTCGAAGCCCGCAAGGAGCGCGGCCTCGCCGCGGCCGACGACGCCGCGCGCTACCAGACCGTCTATGCGGACCCCAGTGCCGCGCGCGCCGCCGCCGCGCCCACGGCTGGCCTGCATTTCACGCCCGAGTTGCTCGCTGTGCTCAAGGCGCGCGGCCACGATGCCTTCGACCTCGTGCTCGATGT